>JBIOTW010000096.1:0-3938 GCA_044866355.1 Candidatus Limnocylindria bacterium
CCACGACGCGGCCAGCCACGAGCCGGCGTTCTACGCGCTGGCGTTCATCATCAAGGTCTGACGTAGGATCGCCTACCCATGACCGTCGTCCTGTCCCCGCCTCTCGCCCCGCCGATCCCCGCGCCGAGCCGGGGTTGGTCGATCCTCCACAAGGCCGTCGACTGGCCCGTGCGCACGGGCACGCCGGTCCTCGCCCCCGCGTCGGGGAAGGTGACGGCGACCGAGTTCCAGCTCGCCGGTGGGCTGATGGTTCACATCGACCACGGCGAGGGGGTCGAGACGAACTACGCTCATCTCCTGTCGCGGTCGGTGTCGAAGGGTGAGATGGTGCGGGCCGGCCAGCAGATCGCCCTGAGCGGGGCGAGTGGCATCGTCACCGGCGCCCACCTGCATTTCGGGGTCCGCGTCAACGGGGTGTGGATCGACCCGCTGGCGTATCTGGCCGGGTCTGCCACTGCCCCCGCGCCGGCCGGTCAGCCCGATGCGTACCCGCGGGATATTGGGGAGAGCTGCGCACCTGGGTATCGCCCCGGGACGGTGGACCCGCGCGCCCACTGGCTCGTCCCCGGGACGGATTGGTTTGCCCGGCCCCGGAACCCCGACGGCACGGTCAACGCGTGTATCCGCGAGGGTGTCCGTGAAGGGGCAGCGGTCGACGGGCTTCGAGTCGAGATCGACTGGCCATCGGTCATCGAGCCGGCACTCAACATCGGCGTCATCGTCGCGGCGGCCGTTCTCGCCTGGAACGGCCTGCAGCGGATTCTCCGCGCCTAGTAGGGCGGTGCCGGCGTGAAGATGTCGACGATCGTTGGCTGGAGGGAGGGGACGCCGAGTGCAACGAGCCCGGCGATCATGACCAGCACGCCGAGAATGGCGACTAGCAAAACGATGACCGCTCGCACGGCCGGAGTCTACCTCCCATGATCCGGGCGCCGAAGCCGTGCCGAACGTGCGGCGGGATGGCTACGCGGATCGTGCGAACGGTCGCCGACCCGGAAAACCCGGTCGAACCGACAGTCCTCCGCCGCCGCGAGTGTCAAGACTGCGGCCGGACCATCTTCACCGCCGAGGTGGAGATCGCAGCTCGTGATGCCCACCGTATCCTGGCTCGGCTCGAGCGTGATCGTCTGGCCCTCCGGGTAGTCGGATGACCGCCCGGGTCTACCGGGCCGATGCCGGAGCCGCCCTGCGCCGGATCCCGAGGGGCTCGATCACCCTCGTCGTCACCGATCCCCCGTATCGGGCACTGACCCGCGGCGCGCTCGTGTACCGGCGGGGCCTGGGATTCAGGCAGCTCCCCTGGTCGACGATCACCGGACACCTCCGCTTGGCACGAGCCAGGTTGCGAGCCGGGGGGGGCATCATGCTGGTGGTGAACAAGGACTCGCTGGCCGACGCCCGGCGGGCGCTGCGAGCCGTCGGATTCCGCCGGTTGCAGACCATCGCCTGGACGAGCGGCCCGGCCATTGGCGGCGACCCGGCGAAGTTCCGGCGCGGCCGCTCCCTCCTCGGTACTCGCCGTGACTACGTCGTGGTTGGCACCCTGCCCGGGGCCCGACTGACCGCCCAGTGCCTCATTCAGGCGATGCCCGTGTCGCCGGCGACGAAGGGCCGCTACCCCACAGAGAAACCCGAATACCTCGGCGAGGCCCTGGCCCGGATCGCCCGGGTCCGGCGCGGTGACCTGGTCGTCGACCCGTACTGCGGATCTGGCGCCCTCCTGGTCGGCGCTCGTCGCCGGGGCGCGACCGTCGTCGGCATCGATCGCTCCCCGACCGCGGTCAAGGTCGCCCGCCGCCGCCTCGGGGTGCGCGGGAGTGCTATCATCCGTCGCGCTGTAAAGCCCGGCCGGGAGCGACCCGCCGGGCGCGGCACCTGACCCCTTAGGAGGTCAAAGTGCATCCGGGACTCTACGCAAAGGCTCCACCCGGCGTCGAGGCCCCGGCCTCCGCTTCCTCAAATCGGTGCCTCTCCCCGAGGGTTGAGAGGTTATGTTGCGTTAGGAGGCTTCTCCGACTGCACACGCGGTGCATTCCGGGTGTAGCGTGGTTCCGATGCGCGGTGTGGTCCTGCTAGTAGTCGCGGGGCTGCTGCTTGGCGCATGTCGGAGCGAGGTGCCGCCGCCTTCACCAACTCCGACTGCAATCGGAACCGAGAAGCCTACGCTGACTCGATACGACAGTTACTGGTTCTCCTTCGAGTATCCCTCCACATGGGACGTACTCGCCCACTACGTAGCGTGCGGTTCGCATGGCCCGACGGTCGTCGCAGCCGTTGGTATCGGCTCGATCGATTTCCAGGCATTTCCTCCCGCCGGGCCGGGCGATCATCCCCGTCCAAAGACTGAAGTCGGCCCGGCCACGATCACCAACACTGAGTATTGTCCGGCGACGCCAAACTGGACCGTTCAAGATGCGGGCGTCGTGGTGGCCTACTATCACGATTCGATCTGCTGCCCCCTGCCGCCACCGCCAAGGCGCACGCTCGCGCCAGGTGAGGAGTTCACAGTAGTTGACGGCGTCGAGGTGGTCCGCTTGCGAACTGGCTCCTCTGTGGTCTGGCACCTCTACGCCGGCGGGCCCGTATTTATTGAGGCGCGCTGGGGCCGTCACGCCGCACCTGAAACAGAGGCGCAAGTAGAAGCGCTGGTCGAGAGCTGGGAATGGCTCTCGGCAGAAGAGCCCTGACCCGAGAGGCTACTCCTCGTTAGGGATCTGGACACCGAGGGTGACGGCGGCGGCCACGGCGGCGACGGCGAGGGCCAGGGATTCGGTGGCGTCGATGGCGGCGTCACCACCCAGGGCCTGGAAAAGTGGCCAAGGGAGCGCGGCAAAGATGACTGGAGCGATCGTCCAGGCCATGACCAGGGACGTGGGCGCCACGGCGCTAGGGAGATTGAGGGCCCGGGTCGCGACGCCGGTGAGGAGGCCGAGGAACGCGGCAAGCAGCAGGATGAGGATGACGGCAGGCTCGGGAGCCGCGCCGGAACCCTGAACCAGGCGGACGAGCCCTTGCTGGACGACGGCCACCATCCCGGCCAGCAGCACCGTCAGGAGGACCGCCCGCGCGCCTCTCAAAAGATCCCCTCCGCCGCCTGCTCCTCGAGGATGTCGGCGATCCGGGCCGCGATCTTATGAGAGGTCCCGATCCCCAGGGTGATCACGGCCTCGCCGGGACGCAGCTTGTAGCCGACGTAGTCGGCCGTCTCGGGCGCGCTGCCCGTCGCGATGGCGGGCACCGCCGACACGCGCTCGATCGCATCGGCCAGGTCTTCGGCGCTGACGATGGTCGTGTCCGGGTCGCGGGCCGCGAAGACATCGGCCACGACGACCTCATCGGCTGATCGAAAGGCCTCGGCGTAGTCGTCGAACATGGCGCGGGTCCGGGCGAACGTGTGCGGTTCGATCACCGCCCATAGCCGTCGCTCGCCGACCCGTTGTCGGGCTCCGGCGAGGGCGGCGCGCACCTCGCTCGGATGGTGGGCGTAGTCGTCAAAAACAAGCACGCCGGCAGTATCCGCGATCAGCTCCAGGCGCCGAGAGGCCCCGCTGAAGCCCTCCAGAGCGCCCTGGAGCGTCTCTGGATCGATTCCCAGCTCTCGGGCCATGACGAGCGCACCGACCGCGTTTTGGACGTTGTGCGCGCCGGCCAGGCGCGATCGGTACGGAAGGCCGAACAGACTGAAGCTGGTTCCGTCCTGATCGAAGCCGAATTCGGTGGCCGCGAATTCCGTCTCGGGGCCGTAGCGAACCAGGCGACCGTCCCAGCCGACCAGGCGTTTGAGGATCTCATCGGTGCCTCGATCCTCCGCCAAGGCAACCAGGAGGCGACCGTCAACCCGGTCGTCGGTGCCCATGCCATCGATGAAGCGAGTGAACATGTCGAACACCGCGTCCTCGTCGGCGAAGACGTCCGGATGGTCCATCTCGATGGTCGTC
>JBIOTW010000097.1:0-11084 GCA_044866355.1 Candidatus Limnocylindria bacterium
CCAGCGCGTGCGCGGCGCCGGCGAGGCCCAGCAGTCCCATCCCGGCCCACGCGACCAGGTGGATCGGCAACAGGCTCGAAGCGATCTCGTTGGGGGGAAGGCCCTCCGCCACCATGCCGACGTGGAACAGGCCGGCGGCGATGAGCACTACACCGGGTAGAGCAGCCCCAGCCAGCGCGGCCCAGGTGACGACATACGCGAGCAGGCCGCCGGTGTGGGATCGGTGCAACATCCGCGGCCAGGCATGCTCGCCAACGGCCAGCAGCCCGATGCTCGCCGCGCCGCCCAGCGCGAAGGCGGCCACCCCGAACGGCCACTCGGTGAGGGCCACTGCTGACTGAATCGCACGCAACGAGCCAACTCCGGCAAGGACGACGCTGCCCCCCAGGAAGGTGAGCGACGCCACGGCCAGCGCCATGGGCCCCGGCGACAGGGCCAGCTGCCATCGGCCACGAGTGGTCATGCTCAGGTTGCCGATGATCGCGGCGGCCGGAAGCAGGAGCATGACCGTGGCCGCGTTGCCCGCGCTGACCAGCGCATACGGCACCGAGGGATGGACAGCCGCTCCGAAGCAGGCCACCGCCCCCAGGATCGCCCACGACGACAGCCCCAGCCAGCCGAGGGCGCCGGATGCCAGCGGCTGGCCGGTCAGGCGCGGCACGAGGTAATGGAGGGCACCGATGGGCACGGCCAGCAGCCACATCAGGGCCAGGGCGCGCACCCACACCACCTCCACCAGCGCGTCGAGCGCGGGTTCCAGGTTGAGGAAGTCGATCACCGAGGCCGCGCCGGTCAGGCCGAACAGGGCGACCATCGCCACCCCGAACCAGGCCAGACCCACGAATGGCCGATCCTGGCCGCGAACGCTCGTCCAGAACGAAACGTTGACGAGGAGCAGGCCGAGGAGGAGGACCAGGTTGACCCAGAGCGGGAACGCGGACAGCGTCCCGCTGTCCGCGAAGGCGGGGACGTACAGGACGGTCAGGCCCGCGGCGAACCCCACGTTCCAGGTGAGCATCCCCAACAGGCCCATCCGCCGGTGCTCCAGCGGACGACCGGTGAGCCGTGGAGTGACGAAGAAGATCGCGCCCAGCGCCGCGTTGGTCAGCCATCCCCACACGAACAGGTGGCGGAACCCGGCGGCCACGGTGTCGGGCGTGAACTCGATCGACAGTCCCAGCGCCTCGAGGTCGATCACGAGCTGGAACTCGGGCATCACCAGCTGGACGGCGGACAACGTGCCGATTCCCGTTGCGTTCAGGAGCCAGAGCACCCCGAAGCCAAAGAACCCCATCGCGGTCGCATCGGAGTTGCTCGGGAACAGGGATCGGCGCGGCTTGGGAGGCTGGTCGTACGGGCGCAGCCGCTTGAGGTTGCCGGTCATGCGAGCGCGCGGGCCCTCCTGACTGAGATCCCCGAGTGGGACGATTCCGCACCGCGGGCCGCTGCGGGGCGACCCGGCGGCATTGTAGCGGGCACAATCGGCGAATGACCGATGCGGCTTCCCTCCGCGCCGTGGTGCGTCCCCTCCGCCGAGCCCGACAGGTTCGCGAGTTCACCGACGAGCCACCGACCGATGCTGAGCTGGAGGCCATCACCGATGTCGCCCGTTGGACGGGCAGCAGCAAGAACACCCAGCCGTGGCGATTCCTCGTCGTCCGCGACCTGGGAAAGATTCGGCGGCTGGAATCGGTTGGGCTGCCCCAGACCCGATCGCTGAAGACCGCGACTGCCGTCGTCGCCATCGTTCTGCCCGATGATCCTGACCGGCGGATATCGCATGCCTACGACGACGGCCGGGCCGCCGAACGGATGCTCATCGCGGCCGGCATGCTGGGGCTCGCGGCGGGAATCGCCTGGGTCCGGCCCGACGTCCTGCCCGCCGCCCGCGAGATCCTGCGACTGCCGGCGAACCGCATGGTCCGCACCCTGATGGCGCTCGGCCACCCGACCGCCGAAGCGCAGAAGCCGAAGACGCCCCGCGGGCAGGCCCGCCTTCCGCGCGACGAGGTGGTCTTCTCGGAAGTCCTCCCCACCGACTGACGGAGGCCCGGGATGGCGGCCGTAATCGTCATTGGCCTGCGGCTCGTCCTCCCGCTCACCATCCTGCGCTGGCCACTGGCGGGCGGGGTGGTGGCCCTCCTCCTCGACGCGCTGGACGTGGTGCTCGTCGACGCCATCGCCGGAGCGCTGGGCGAGCCGCCCGAGTTCGGGCCGTTCTACGCGCAGATCGACAAGTGGCTGGACACCTACTACCTGGGGCTCGAGCTGTGGATGGTTCGGCGATGGCGGGAAACGTTGCCCCGCGGCGCCGCCATCATCCTGTTCGTCTGGCGCCTGGCCGGTGTCATCGCCTTCGAGGTGACCGGCTTCCGGCCGCTGCTCCTGATCTTCCCCAACCTGTTCGAGAACCTGTACCTCTACGTGCTGATCGTGCGCCGTTGGTTCCCGAGGTTGATGCCGCGGACGGTGCCCCAGGTGCTCCTCGTCCTCGTGGTCCTGATGGTTCCCAAGGCGCTCCAGGAATGGGTCCTCCACTGGGAGCAGCTCCATCCGTGGCAGTGGCTCCGCAACGAGGTGCTGCGCCCGGTGCTCGGCCCGTGACACGAGACGAACCCCGGGCGGTCGGACCCGGGGTTCGTAGGAGTAAGCATTGGTTGCGGGGGACAGATTCGAACTGCCGACCTTCGGGTTATGAGCCCGACGAGCTACCGCTGCTCCACCCCGCGACCTCCTAGGTTACCGGGAGGCCGCGGATCGGTCAAACCTTCAGGACCAATTGGCAGGCCGTCAGCCGCGACGCGCGAGGCTCTTCACCACCGAGCGGACCACGAATAGGAACACGATCGCCACCAGCATGCCCCGCAGCGCGACTTTGGTGGCGTCGATGGCCGGTTCCCAGGTCACGTCCTCGCCGCGGATGACCCAGGTCCCCACCGGGCGGGCGCTGACCCCAAAACCCCCGCCCCCGTTGTTGTTCGTGTCGCTGCCGCCGCCCCCGCCACCCATGATCTCGGCGGCCGGGATGAGGGTCGTGCCGTTCCGCACGATGGGTTCGCCGTAGACACGAGAAACAGCCATCGCGTCCCGCGCGCCCTGCAGCATCTCGTCAACGTTCATGGCTCGCACCTCCGATGGGTCTACCAAATTGCCTGACCCAGTCTAGGCCGATCCGCCGAGCACCCAACTCGGGAGCCCCGGCCGGAATGTCGAACGCGCCGCCCGGGGGCGGCGCGTTCAGCTATCGGCTAATGGATCAGATCATCACTCGACGGTGAATGCGGCCCGCATGCCCATCGCGTAGTGGGCTTCCTGCTCCGATTCGGTGTAGATGTTGCAGATCAGCACGTAGTTACCGGCCTCCAGGGTCACCGTCACTTCGGCGCTTTCGCCGACGGGGATGTCCTCGATTTCATCGATGACCTCGATGCCCTCGCCTGCTTCATCGACCGCGCCGGTGGCGTCGGTCGGCAGATCACCGGGATCCAGGTCGGTGCGAATGATCACGAACTCGTGCACATCATCCGGCCCCTCGTTGACCGCCACGAAGGTGATCTCGCCGGCCGGAGCGCTGTTGGCACTGGGCAACACCGCCCATTCCTGCAGCGCTACGCCCACCTCGGTCCCGCCCGCGGCCATCGACTCGCCGGGTGCCACCGAGGCACCGGCTGCGGCCGATTCGGCGGGGCTTCCAGTCGCGCTCGCCTGGCATGCGGTCAACAGGAGTGACAGCAGGCCCACGACGGCGAGGATCACAAATCCACGTCGCATGGTCTCCTCCTATGCGTTCATGTGCGCGTTTGTGCGAGGCTAAACCCTACCCCGCCGAGGGTGTCCCCTACCCCGCAATGGCAGTGTCTGCGCCTTGCAAGGTTGTGACAGATTCGCTCTGTGGGCGCGCTTCGAGCAGCGCCACCGATCCGAGCAGGAGCGAAAGACCGTTGAACCAGATCACAGGCAGAGCCAGCAGGCAGGCGCACGGGACGAGCCACGGGCGATCGGTGCGTGCCGCCCACCAGAGCGTGGCCACCGCCAGCGGCAGGCGAACGAAGAGCGGGATGGGAATCGACGCCGCGTACGCGCCCCCGGCATCCTCGCCGAACATCAGCGCCAGCCAGTCGCCCCACAGCTGAGGCGCCGCGACGAACGAGATGGCGGCGACGGTCAGGGTGAGCAGAGCGGCAAGCCCGAACTCGGGCCAGCGGCCGCGGAAGGCGAGCCACAGGGCTCCCACGCCGGGCGTGACCTTGGTCAGCGCGAGCCCCGCCCACGCCGCTGGCACCCTCAGCCCCAGGACGGCCGCGTAGGCGAGCAGGAGGTTGATGTTGCCGGCCCAGATGTCGGCGCCGGCCAGGATCACGAGCAACGGCAGCATGGACCGATACTCCTGCGGCACGCATCGGAGCAGAGCAACCCCGGCGGCGGCCAGCAGCGCCGTCCACCCGAACATGAACACGGGCCACGGCAGCGCCGCAGTGGGTGCCAGCAGCTGAAGGAACGGAGGCGGATATAGGTACGAGCCGATGACGCCCACGCCGGCTTCGGCGTAGGGATCGGCGCTCCGCAGGGCGTCGTAGTAGGCGCGGCTGTCCCAGCCGAGGTAGTCGATGGTCAGGTCGGAGGCGACGGCAGCGAAGGTGAAGCCCGCGGCCGTGCCCAGGACGACCAGCGCAGGCACGAGGCGCAGCACCCACCGAGCCGGCATGCCATGAGCCGCCGGCCATCGGGCGCGGGCGAACGCCGCGACGGCCTCCTCCATCGGATCACGGATCGTAAAAGAGCCGCGCGAGGATGTGAAGAGTGAGGTGGGGTTTGGGGTGGAATTGGTCTGGCAGACTTACCCCGGTGCGCGAGCGGCTCAACTGGATCGACTGGCTGAAGGTCGTCGTCGTGGTCGGTGCCTTCGTCTTCCACGCCGCTCAGCCGTTCGTGGCCACCACTTGGCTCGTCAATAACGATGACAAGAGCCTCCCGCTCAGCATCCTGTCGGGGTTTGGGTACATGGTCGGCATGCCGCTCATGTTCTTCCTGGCCGGGGCGGCGACCTGGCTCGCCGTCCAGCGGCGAGGCATCGGCGGTCACACCGGGCTCCGTCTCCGGAGACTGATCGCGCCCCTGGTCCTGGGTCTGGTCATCCTTGGACCGCCGCAGGCCTGGGTGGCCTACCTCGCGGCGGGCGGGCAGGCCGGGGCCGTGGAATTCCTCGGTATCTACCTGCGGGACCTGCGGTTCTACCCCCACCCCAGCTGGTTCGGGGAGTACGGCCACCACCTGTGGTTCCTCGCCTTCCTGTTCCTGTACGTCCTGCTCACCCTGCCCCTCGTGTCGTGGCTCCGCGCCCGACGAGCGGCGGGCGAGGACCTTCGGATCGGGGCCGTCGCCGCCGGTCCCAGCGGCCTGGTCTGGCTCCTGGTGCCCATTGCGATCGGTCAGTTCGTCCTGCGGCCGGCATTCCCCGGCTACCGCGATTGGGCCGACTTCGGGCTGTGGCTGTCGTACTTCATGGTCGGGATGGTGGCCCTGGCCGACGACCGGGTGCTGGGGGCTATCCTCCGCCGTCGCCGGGCCACCCTATGGCTTGCGCCCCTGGTGGCGATCGTGTACCTGCCGGTCGTTCTCCTGGGTTCGCCGATCGACCTCGAGCATGCCCCGGGATTCACCGCGGGCGGGCTGGCGTACGTGGGCTGGCGGACGACGCTGGGCTGGGTGATGACCCTGATCGTGGTTGGGGTGGCGGCGACGTACTTCACCGCGCGGCCGCGGTTCCTCGCCTGGGCGAGCCACATCGTCCTGCCGTTCTACGTGCTCCACCACCCGGTGACCGTAGTGGTGGCGGCCATGGCGGTGGGCCTCTCGGCGGGGCTGTGGGTCAAGTTCGGGCTCATCCTCGTGGTGGCCGGAGCCGTGACGGTTGCCCTGTGCCTGGCGTTGGACCTTGCCACACGGGCCCTCAGGGGCCGGCCCAGCCGCGGCGAGCCGGCATCAGTGCTGCCGGCCGAGGCGCCTTCGTGACGGTCGTGGTCGGGGAGCCCCTCGCGGCCCCGGTTGGTGGGCGGCCGCAGAGCGTCGTGGAGCTCGTCCACCGCTCCGTCCAGCGAGTGCCCGAGAGCGAGGCCGTCCGGTGGAAGTCTGGTAGTGGGTGGTCGAGCTGGACGCATGCCCAGCTGTGGGCGGAGGTGGCTGCCATTTCGATGGCGCTGCACCAGATGGGGATCGGCCCCGGCGATCGGATCCTGATCCTCAGCCGCTCGCGTCCGGAGTTTCTCGTCGCCGACCTGGCCTCCCTCGCGTTGGGCGCGGTCACCTGCCCGGTGTACCCGGGCGACCCGCCGGCGCGGATGGCCGCGATCGCCCGGCGCCTGGCCCCCCGGCTGGCATTCGTGGAGGACGCCAAGCTCCTGCAACGGCTGCTTTCGACCCCTGCTGGTGCTGGGCTCGAGGCCCGGGTCGTGCTCTTCGAGGCGGACCCAGCGGATGGCACGATGACCCTGGCCGGCATGGCCCGCAGCGCGGATCCCTCCCCAGACGCCCTGGCGGGCTGGGAACGCACCTGGCGGGCGATCAATCCCGCTCAGGTGGCGACCATCGTGCACACCATCGGCGTGGATGGCAATCCTTTGGGAGTGGTGGTGTCGCACGGGAACCTGCTGCACTCGTTCGAGGCCACGATCCAGGCCATCCCCGTCACGTCCCGGGACGTCTTTCTGTCGGTCCTCCCTATGAGCCACATGTTCGAGCGCGGCGGCACCATCCTGGTCGGATTGGGCGCGGGCGCTGCGATCGCATTCGGGGACCGCAAGATGGAGCGCTGGGCCGCCGACATGACCGCGGTCCGGCCCACGCTGATGGCGGCCATCCCCCTGTTCTTCGAGCGGATCGAGCACCGCATCCGGACCGGGGTGGGGGCGGGGCCGGCCTATCGCCGCGCGCTCTTTGACTGGGCCACCGCACTCGGTCGGCAGCACTACGCCAACCAGCTCGCCGGGCGACCCGACGATCCGTGGCTTCGGCTCCGTCGTTGGGTGGCGGAGCAGACGGTTCTGGTGCGTGCCCGCGCCGCGTTCGGCGGGCGGCTGCGCTTCTTTATCTCGGGCGGAGCGGCGCTCCCCGAGGAGACGGGCTGGTTCTTCGAATCGATGGGCGTCACCATCCTCGAGGGCTACGGCCTGACCGAGACCGCCCCCACCCTGACGGTCAACCGGCCGGGTTCATACCGATACGGGTCGGTGGGCACTCCGCTCCCCGGAACCGAGCTGCGGATCGATCCCGCCTCGGGCGAGATCCTGGGCCGGGGTCCGCAGGTGATGCTGGGTTATCTCGACCGTCCGAAGGAAACCGCTCGGGTGCTAGAGGCCCAGGGCTGGCTGCGGACCGGCGACATCGGGGAGTTCGACGAAGCCAATCGGCTCCGGATCACGGGCCGGATCAAGAACCTGCTGGTGCTGGCCACCGGCAAGAACGTGGCGCCTGCGCCCATCGAGCAGGCGCTGGCTGATTCGCCGTACGTCGCCCAGGCTGTCGTGCTGGGTGACGACCAGGAGGCCACCGGGGTTCTCCTCGCACCCGACTTCAACTCCCTGCGCCATTGGGCGGGATCGCACGATGTAGACCCCGACGCACTTACCGATGCGGAGCTCGTGGCGCGGCCCGAAGTCGCCGCCCTGTTCCGTCGAGAGGTGGACCGGCTGGCCGCCGAGTTCGCCGCCTACGAACGGCCACGACGCTCCGCCCTGCTCCCGCGCCGGTTGACCGCCGCGTCCGGTGAGCTGGACGCCGCGGGGTCCCCGGTGCGGTCGGTGGTCATCGCCAACTTCCCTCAGCAGGTCGCCGAGCTGTTCGATCGACCTCGCAGCGATCAGGTCTCTTCGAGCCTCGACGCGCGAAGTCGCACCGCTGCGTTGGCTGACGCGACTCCCGAACCAACGGCCTCGGCGTCGGGCTGATCGCCGCCGTACGATGGAGCGGGGCCGTTAGCTCAGCGGCAGAGCAGGGGACTTTTAATCCTCGTGTCGTGGGTTCGAATCCCACACGGCCCTCCAGAAACGTAGGAGCCGATTGGAGATGGCGAAGAAGAGCCGAGTCGAAGCAAAGGACCAGTCCCCCGACGCGGCCGAATGGCCGGTGGGCATGCCGTACACGCTCTACTTCCCACGTCGCGGCGGCTACGCCGCGGCTGACATCGAGTATTCCGCCCCGCTGCCGCGCGTTGGCGACATGGTCGAGTACATCGACACGCAGACCATCAGCCACTGGTACGTCGTGAGCGAGGTGGTCCACACCTTCCAGAGCAGCCAGGCCGCCGAGCCCGACAGCGTGAGTCTGCTGCGTTCCGGACTGCCCGCGGTGTACCTGGCCAAATCGCGCCGGAAGGGTCCGCGCCGCCCGTCCTGAGCGGCGCCAGGTCGCACGAGGGCCGGCCCGGCGGGCGGCCCTCGTATCGGTCAGGAATCGACCTTCCTGGGCTAACTGCCGGGGATGTACATCAGCAGCAACTGCCCATCCTCGAGGTGCCTGCGGTACTGGGCGCCACCCGGCGGAATGGGTGGCGTGGTCCAGGTGTACCAGGTTGCGGGATCGCTGGTGGTGGGGTCGAGCACGACATGCGAGTCGTGGGCCTGTACGTCGAGCGCCCACCAACCGTCGCCGAACCAGCGCGAGACGTCCAGGATGCCAGACGACTCGCCGGTGTCATTCGTCGCCGGATTCTGGTCGCGGTCCACGGTGGCCACCCAGGTCCACGTACTCGTCAGGTCGAAGCGCCAGATCTTCGCGTTGCTGGCATCCTCCTGGACCATCAGGCTGTCGTGCCCGACGTCCAGGTTGTCCGGGGCGCGCATCCAGGCCGCGACCAGGGTGGTCGTGGTTCCGTCGGCGTTCTGGACCCGCAGGCCACCCTCGGACAGGATCGAGAAGGAGTCGACGATCCGCGGATCGTCGGCATTCAGGACGAGTTTGAAGACGCGGCCGTCCGTATCGGTCCACGGCCTCTGGGTGGGATCGTTGACGATCTGACGGTACAGGCGCCCGGTCGTCGCGTCCGACTTGATCCGGGTATTGCCGGTGTCGGTGAAGTACACGACCCGGGGGTTGTCGGGGTCATAGGCGATGTCCTCCAGCCGGATGAACTGGAAGACGTTGTTGTCGTTCGACCAGATCTCGAGGGCATCCTGCGGCCGATCTGCGGTCTGCCCTCGGGCCACCGCGGGATCGACGGGGATGAACTCGCCGGTCCAGTTGTCGCCGACCTCGATGTCGAGGTAGTCGTTCGCCCCGTTCTGCGGATCATCGGGGTCGACTGGACCAACCTGGGTACCGGTGACTCGGAATGCCCAGAGCGCACCCTGGTCCGTGATGAACCGATGCCAGTCCTTGGCCCCGTACATGTAGAGCTGGCTCAGGTTCGGCATCGTCGGCGTGGACGTGGTGATGAACGTGTCGTCACTGGTCAGGGCCACGGTGTCCTTCTTCCATCCGCCGGGAACAACCACGGTGTTCTCGTGGTTCATGCGACCGGCGCCGGGGATCACGTCATACATCCCGGTGCGGGTGTCGAGGAAGGCGGTGTAGCCCGCCTGTCGCTGCGCGCCGAGCGACGCAGAGTCGGGCCCGTAGGGGGCGCCGGGGGGCACGTCGAGGATATCGTTCGATTCCTCGTTGAGCAGGAACGTGTAGTTCGGGAATCCGTGCTCAGGTCCAGCCATGAACGCCGAGCAGAAGCGGATAAGCCCGGCGCTCGCGGGGAGGGCGACCTCCATTTCGAGGATCGCCTTCGTGGCGAGGTCCACCCGAACGCGGGTGACCGAGGAGTCCTGGAGGTCGGCGAAGACGGTGGTTGAGGTCAGGCCGAAGGGGACATGGGACTCCTCGTGGGTGACATACATGTCGACCCAGCCCGTCGCGCCGGGACCGGGAACCACCCCGATACCGTCGGGGATGCCCTGGAACGTCACGCCTTCGAAGGTCTCCCCGGAGTTGATGAGAGGCACGAATTGGCCACCGGTGACGGCGCCGGTGAACGAGACGTAGGACGGAAAGTCGGTGTTGCCGTCGTGCCAGCCGAGCGAAGTGGCGGGGACGCTGAGGGTCAGCGCGAGGGCAGCCAGGATCGCCGCTGCGGAGCGTCGGGGCCGCCCGAGTTTCGGTGTCATGGGGCACGCCTCCTGTCACATGCGGTAGGGCGAGATGCCAGACCCCCGGGTGGGATGACAATGGTGCCCTATTTCGGCATTGGTGGCTCGCCAGGGCCATCCCACGAGCGCCTTTGTGGTGCCCCGGCGCACCGTCGAATCGAGTAAGGTGACCGCCCGCCTCGCCCATCCCACCACACGAGCATTCGCCCCATGCGCCTGCCGCTGATCCCGCGCGACAACCGGTTCTTCGACCTGTTCGTGGAAGACGCAAACAACGTCGTCGCCGCGGCCCGCGTCCTCGAGCAGTTCATGCGCAACTACGGGGAACGCGAACGGCTGGCCAGCCAGTTGCGGGATGCCGAGCACGCCGGCGACCAGATGAGCCACAACATCGGTCAACAGCTGGAGCAGACATTCGTAACCCCCTTCGACCGGGAGGACATCCACGCGTTGATCAGCCGTCTCGACGACGTGGTGGACCTCATCGAGGAGGTCGCCGACACGTTCATCCTGTACGGGATCGAGGCACCCACCCCTCTCGCTGTTCAACAGAGCGAGATCATCGTCCTCCAGTGCGAGCAGGTGGCCGAGGCACTTGCCAACCTTCGGACCTTCCGCGGGCTCGAGCGTTACTGGATCGAGATTCATCGGCTCGAAAACGAAGGCGACCGCATCGTTCGGCGCGGCATCGCCGAGCTGTTCACAAACGGAGACGACGCGGTGAATGTCATCAAATGGAAGGATGTCTATTCGCTGCTCGAAGAGGCGATCGACGCCTGCGAGGACGTTGCCAACGTCATCGAGCGCATCGTCGTCAAACACGCCTGACCGATAACCCAACCGTTTCATGCCGGAGTGGTTGAGCCTCGGGCTGATCGTCGTTCTGCTCCTGGCTATCGCGTTCGACTACATCAACGGGTTCCACGACACGGCCAATGCGATCGCCACCAGCGT
>JBIOTW010000098.1:0-3654 GCA_044866355.1 Candidatus Limnocylindria bacterium
GGGGAACTAGCGGTGCCCTGTCACCCGCAATCCGCTCCAGCGGGGCTGACATCCCGGCTGAGGTCGTTGACCTCCGCCTCCCACGACGGCGCCCGACGTTGAGAGTCGGGTCCCACGCAGCGGCGGCCCGTGAACCCCGTCAGGTCCGGAAGGAAGCAGCGGTAAGCGATCTCCGTCGGCGGCAGTGGGACGACCTGGCTGGAGCCGGGCTCCGACGCGGTGGTGGGGGACTGACGCCCGATGCCGGGCGCACGGCCGACCCCACTCGCCCTGCCCGGTGTAGGGTTAGCGGGTCATGCCGAAGGGCCCCGAAGCCGCTGCGCCAACCGATTCCGACGTCGCTCTGACCCCGCCGTCGACCCCGCCCGTCGCCGATCCTCGGCGCGCCCTCTACCGCCGCTGGCGGGCCCAACGCTTCGCCGAGCTGGTGGGCCAGGACCCCATCGTCTCCACCCTGCGCCGGGCGGTGGCCACCGACCGAATCGTGCATGCCTACCTGTTCGTCGGGCCACGCGGCACGGGCAAGACCTCCACCGCGCGGATCCTGGCCAAGGCCATCAACTGCCTGAATCGCGGCGAGGATGGCGAGCCGTGCGACACCTGTGTGGCCTGCGTGTCCATCCGAGAGGGCCGGGCGCTGGACGTGATCGAGATCGACGCGGCGTCGCATGGCCTCGTCGAGGACGCTCGCGACCTGGTCATGCGGGCCCTGACCGCCCCCTCCGACCTGCGCCGCCGGATCTACATCATCGACGAGGTCCACATGCTCAGCCCGCACGCGTTCAATGCGCTGCTGAAGCTGATCGAGGAGCCTCCCGACCACGTCGTATTCATCATGGCCACGACCGATACCCACCGGGTGCCGCCCACCATCATCAGCCGCACCCAGCGCTACGACTTCCGCCGGCTGGGAACCGATGTCATCGCCGCCAAGCTGACGCGCATCACCAGCGCCGAGGGCGTGGAGGCCAATCCGGCCGCCCTCGACCTCATTGCCCGACTGGCCGATGGGGGGATGCGGGATGCCGAGTCGCTGCTCGACCAGGTCATGGCCTATGCCGGTGATCGAGTCGAGGTGGACTCGGTCCGCGACGCCGTTGGACTGGCCGATGACGAGGCGATCGCCAGCCTGTTCGACGCGCTGGTGAACGGCGACGCCCCAGCTGCCCTGCGGGGGATTGCCGACCTCTCCGACGCGGGGCGGGACCTGGGCCAGGTCGCCCAGCAGCTAGAGGGGGAGGGGCGCCGGAGGCTCCTTGCCGCGCCGGCCGACCCCGCCCTGGCGCGCCGCCTGGCGTCCATCCTGCGCACCGCGTCCGAGGCGAGCACGGTCGGAGCCCGCGACGGCCGGGCGCGGCTCCAGCTGGAGCTGCTGGCCATTGAGTCGGGCACGCAACACGCGACCCAACCTTCCGCCGCCGCGGCAGCCGCACCCACCCCAGCAGCTTCGCCCATGGAACCCTCACCCATGCCGCCGTCACGCAAGCCCACGCCCGTGGCAGCCGCCACTTCCAAGCCCGCTGCTGCCGCTGCACCCAAGCCCGCCGACGCCAAGCCCGTCTCCGATCGGCCACCGGCGGCGGCAGTGGCCACGCCGGTCCCGGTCGGGGCGCCGGCCTCCGCCGGCGCGTCCGAACCCGCGCCCAACGGCACGCGTCCCGCCTTGGCCGAGATCCGTTCCAGATGGGGCGAGCTCGTGGAGCGAGCCAACCCGGTTGTCAAGCCGCTCATGAAGGAGTGCCGCCCCTACGAGCTGGAAGGCGCCCGCCTGACCCTCGCCTTCCCGGAGGGCCGCGAGTTCATGCGCGGCCTGATCGCCGGGCGAGCGCGGGCCATCGAGGATCTGCTGAGCACCATGTTCGGCGGGGCGTGGTCGGTGGAGTGCGTCGCGGCATCCGTCGACCTGGAGCCGCTGACCGTGGAGCAGGCCATCGCGCCCGCGGAGAGCCCCGAGGCGGCCGCCCTCCTCAAGCGCACCCTGGAGATCACCGGCGGCCAGCTGGTGGACGCCCCAGAAGTCCGCTGAACTCCTGAGCCGATGAACATCAGCCAGCTCACCCGGATGGCGCAGGAGATGCAGGCCAACATGGCCCGCGTCCAGCAGGAGCTGCGGGATGCCACGGTCGAGGCCACCGTGGGCGGCGGCGCGGTCCGGGTGGTGATGACCGGCGCCCAGGAGCTGCGATCGATTGAAATCGATCCCGCCACCGTGGATCCTGCCGACGTCGAGCTCCTCCAGGACCTGGTCTTTGCCGCCGTCAGCGACGCGCTGGCCCAGAGCAAGCGCCTGGCGGAGGAGAAGACGGCGGACATCGCCGGCGGCATGGGGCTGCCCGGCCTCCCCGGCCTGCGCTGAATCGCACTGGCATCGGTCCATGGCCGGCCTGATCGCGCCTGTCGCCCGCCTCATCGAAGCCTTCAATCGGCTGCCGGGGGTAGGTCCCAAGACCGCCCAACGGCTCACCTATCACGTGCTCCGCAGCCCGGCCGACGAGGCTCGCGCCCTGGCCGAGGCACTGGTCGGGGTCAAGGAGCAGGTGGCCTACTGCTCCGAGTGCTGCAACATCACCGAGGTGGGCGTGGATCCCTGCGACATCTGCGCGGATCCGCGGCGCGACGCCACCCGGATCTGCGTGGTCGAGGAGCCGCTGGACGTGCTGGCCATCGAGCGGACCCGCGAGTACCACGGCCGCTATCACGTCCTCCACGGCGCCATCAGCCCCATCGACGGTATCGGTCCGGAGCGAATCAAGGCGCGCGAGCTGCTGGTGCGAGCCCAGGGCGGGGGATTGGAAGAGGTCATCCTGGCCACCAACCCCACCCTCGAGGGTGAGGCGACCGCCATGTACCTGGCCGACCTGCTCGGGACCTCCGTGCCCGCCGTCACCCGCATCGCGCGAGGCGTGCCGGTGGGCGGGGATCTCGAGTACGCGGACGACGTCACCCTCATCCGGTCCCTCCAGGGTCGCCGCCAGATGGAGCGGGCCTGAGCTGTTCAAACGGGGCGCGCCGTGGTTGACAGTCCGCAGGACCGCCCGTAGACTCAGCAGTCGCGCCGGTAGATCACCGGCAGGTGGACCGTGAACGGCGACACTGTGTCGCGCAGCGCGGCCGCCGGGGTTTCTCCCAAGGAGGCCTCAAATCGAACGAAGCCGATCCAATCGGTGGCGTTGCCTTATCAGCTGAAGAGTGACAGGAACCCACACGAGTCAGCGGGACCAACGTCTGGACCCTTAACCGGTGGAGCAGCCGCAAGGCGAGACCACTGGTTTTTTGTTCGGAGAGTTTGATCCTGGCTCAGGACAAACGCTGGCGGGGTGCGTGAGACATGCAAGTCGTACGGGGTTGATCGGGCTTGCTCGATCAACCCAGTGGCGAACGGCTGAGTAACGCGTAGGTGACCTGCCCGGAAGTGGGGAATAACTGCCCGAAAGGGTGGCTAATACCGCATGTGGTCGGCGAATCGGATCGCCGTCCAAAGCCGAAAGGCGCTTCCGGAGGGGCCTGCGTCCGATTAGCTAGTTGGCGAGGTAACGGCTCACCAAGGCGACGATCGGTAGCTGGTCTGAGAGGATGATCAGCCAGACTGGGACTGA
This sequence comes from Candidatus Limnocylindria bacterium, assembly GCA_044866355.1. Lineage (GTDB taxonomy): Bacteria > Chloroflexota > Limnocylindria > QHBO01 > QHBO01 > DASTEQ01. The sequence goes on from JBIOTW010000098.1 coordinate 3,597, forward strand.
GAACGGCCCAGACTCCTACGGGAGGCAGCAGTCGGGAATTTTGCCCAATGGACGAAAG
>JBIOTW010000099.1:0-3816 GCA_044866355.1 Candidatus Limnocylindria bacterium
AGGAGCTGCTTTCGCGGGCCAACGTTCAGTGGGTGGACCGGCGGCCGTCTAGACAGATGCCCGAGTACCTCGCGGCACTCAAGGTCGGCCTGACGCCCTACGTTGACAGCGAGTTCAACAGAGCCAGCTTCCCGTTGAAGACGCTCGAGTACCTAGCCGCGGGGCTGGCGGTTGTGTCCACCGACCTTCCGGCGACCCGGGAGCTGGACACCGATCTGATCGACACGGCGTCCGGACCTGACGACTTCGCCAAGGCGACGGTCCGGATCCTCGAGGGTCTGGAAGCGGAAGAACTGGCGGCCCGCAGGAGGCGGTTCGCCTCTCAGCACAGCTGGTCAGCTCGTGCCGATGGCCTTCTCGCCGCGCTCGAGCGGGGGGAGGGTCTCGTGACCTCGACTAGGGCCGGCAATGCCGGCTGACCGGGCGCTCGACGCGATGCCTCAGCAGACGAGCCCATTCCACAGCCCCGAGCCATCCGGTGACGTCGTCGCGCCGGGGGCAGCTCGGAGTCTTGAGCCCGTTGGGGTTGTCGTCGTCCTCTACAACAGCGCCAGCCTGCTGCCGGGGCTGCTCGATGCTCTGCCCCGAGGGATGGCGGAGACCCGCTGGACCCTGACGGCGGTGGACAACGCCTCCTCGGACGGGAGCGCGCGACTGATGCGTCAGCTCGCTCCGACCGCGACAGTCCTGGAAATGGGACGTAACGCGGGCTACGCCGCCGGGATCAACGCGGGGGTCGCTGCCGCCGGTCCCCATGGCTCGGTCCTCGTGCTAAACGCGGATGTGCGGCTGTTCCCCGGATGCGCCGCGTCCCTGATCGAGGCCATGAAGCGCACTGGCTGCGGGGTCGCCGTTCCCCGGCTCTGGGACGCGAACGACCGGCGCATCGACTCCATGCGACGTGAGCCATCGGTGTTGCGGGCGCTCGGAGACGCGGTCCTCGGCGCGGGACGGGCTGGACGTTTCCGCCGGCTGGGCGAGGTTGTGACCGACCCCCGCCTGTACGAGAGCGAACGGCCGACCGACTGGGCCGAGGGATCGACTCAGCTGATCAGCTCGAGTTGCTGGAATGCGTGCGGCCCTTGGGATGAGTCCTTCTTCTTGTACTCCGAAGAGACGGAGTTCGACCTCCGTGCCGGCGATCTCGGTTTCGCCACCCTGTTCGTGCCCTCCGCGGAGGCAACTCACCTGGAGGGAGGCTCGGGTAGCACGCCGTCATTGTGGTCGTTGTTGGTCCTCAACCGAGTACGACTCTTCCGCCGTCGCAACGGTCTGCTCCGGTCACTGGCCTTCTGGTTGCTCACAGTCGCGCGCGAGGCCAGCCGCGCGCTGATGGGCAAGCCGACGAGCAGGGCCGCGATCAGGGAGCTGGTCACCACGCGGCCGTTCCGGCCGTCGAGCATGGCGACGCCCTCGCACTCTCCCGCCGAGGACCGGCAGGAGGAGGCGTGACCGGTGACCTGGGCAGGGTCGAGGTCCTGCTCGCCACCAGGAACAGTGCCCGCTACCTCGGTGACATGCTCGACTCGCTCGCGCGGCAGACCTTCGACGACTTCCATCTCGTCGTCAGCGACGATGCGTCGCGGGACGAGACTGTCGCCATGGTGCAGGCGCGGGCAGGCGCCTTCAGGCACGAACCGCGGATCGTGCGCCACGAAGCCCCGTCGGGCAGCGCCATGGCCAACTTCGCACACCTGCTCGAGCTCTCGGCTGGTGACTACGTGATGCTCGCGGACCACGATGACGTCTGGTTCCCGGACCGTGTCGAGGCCGGTCTGAGACTGGTCCGCGGTGCGGAAGCCCGCTATGGCCGCGAGGTTCCGATCCTGGCGCACACCGACCTCCGAGGCATCGGCGCGCACGGTGACACGCTCTTCGAGTCGTACTGGAGCTTCAAGCAGATCAGGCCCGAGGCCGGCGCCCGGCTTCCGTCTGCCTTGATGCACGCGACTGTGACGGGATGTGCCGCCTCCCTGAACCGAGCACTGGTCGAGCGGGCGCTTCCCATTCCGAAGAACGCCATCATGCATGACTGGTGGCTCAACCTGGTCGCCGTCGCGTTCGGGGAGACGGTGTGGGACCAGGAGCCCCATGTGAGCTATCGCGTTCACGGCTCCAACGTGTCGCGCCCACGGCGGGTGGGCATTTGGGCGGCGCTGTCGCAGCTTGACCGAGTCAGGGCATCCCGCGGAAACATTCGGCGCCGCTTTGCTCAAGGGCGTTCCCTGTACGAGCGGTTCGGTGATCAGCTCCCCGCTTCCGCCCATGACACAATGAAGAGTTTCGTCGATCTTCAGGGCGTCCCCGCGCCGGCAAGGCAGCTTGCCATGGTCAAGGGCGGGTTTCTTTGGCCCGGAGTCTGGCGCAACCTGGTCCAGCTTCCCTTCGCCTGATCCCTTGCCTTGGTCCATGGAGTAGCGCCACGTTGGCCGCATTGGCGGCTGAACCGCGGCTTCGCAACGTCTCTTCACTCCCGCTGGCGCGAGACGTGACGGACTGCTAGTCCCAAGGCCGTGAAGTTTGCGCTGATGGCGTGCTGTCAAGCGCATGGTGGGCGTGTCGTGGCTGGGGTGCAACGGAGCTCGGGGTAGAGAGGCAACGACCAAGAAGCTTCTACTTCCCCGGGAGCTCCGTTGCCTGCTCATTGTGTCATCCGGCATGTCCGTCCTCGCGAGCGCCGTGTTGGCGGGGATCCGTTCGCGCCGGGCCATCTGGGTGAGTTGACCCAGCTGCTGCCGTTCGAGATGGTCGACGCGGCGCTGGCCCAGACCCGCGCCGTTCAGCGGCGGCTGCGGGATCTGCCGTCGCGGGTGGTGGTCTACCTGGTGCTGGCGGGCTGCCTGTTCCCCGAGGTCGGCTACCGGGGGGTGTGGCGCAAGCTGACCGCTGGCCTGGATGATCCGCGGACGGCGGCGCCGACCGGCAGCGCGTTGGCGCAGGCCCGGCGCCGGGTCGGGCCAGCGCCGCTGCGATGGTTGTTCGAGCTGCTGCGCGGCCCGGCACCCGGTCGCCAGCCCGGCACCTGGTGGCGCGGGCTGCTGGTGTGCGCGATCGACGGGACCACCCTGACCGTGCCCGACTCTCCCGCGGTCGGGTCACGGTTCACCAAGCAGGCCGGCCACCACGGCGGGACCGGGTACCCCCAACTCCGGCTGCTGGCGCTGGTGGCCTGCGGCACCCGTACCGTGATCGACGCGGTGTTCGGGCCGACCACGACCGGGGAGACGACCTACACGCCCCGGCTGCTGGGCAGCCTGAGGGCAGGGATGATCCTGCTGGCCGACCGGAACTTCGCCGCAAGCCAGCTGATCGGCCAGATCGCCGCGACCGGGGCCGATGTGCTGGTCCGCTGCAAGACCGGCCGCCGGATGCCGGTGCTGGCCCGCTACCGCGACGGGTCCTACCTGTCCCTCCTCGGCCCGACCCGGGTCCGGGTGATCGAGTGCCAGATCACCATCTCGACCTCGGCCGGACGACGTACCGGCGTCTACCGGCTCGCGACCACCCTGCTCGACCCGGACGCCTACCCCGCGGCCGAGCTGATCGGGCTCTACCACGAACGCTGGGAGATCGAGACCGCCTACCTGGAACTGAAGTCCACCATCCTGGGCGGGCGAGTGCTCCGCGCCCGCACCCCGGCCGGGATCGAACAGGAGGTCTACGCGCTGCTGGTCACCTACCAGCTGCTGCGCACCGCCATCGCCGACGCCACCGCCACCCGCCCCGACCTGGACCCGGACCGGGCCAGCTTCACCATCGCCTGGCAGACCGCCCGCGACCAAGTCGTCCAAGCAGCAGGCGTGATCGCCGACACCG
>JBIOTW010000100.1:0-12234 GCA_044866355.1 Candidatus Limnocylindria bacterium
CTGATCGAGCTCTACAACAAGAGCCTCAACATCCTGCCCATTAGGGAGCTCCCGTACTACCGCCTGGCGTGGAGCAGAGGCGCGAGCAACTACCGCGAGTTCCTGGAGCAGCACGGCGAGCTGGCGAACCGGATCCGCGATCACATCCGCGACACGGGGCCGGTTTCCACCGCCGCGTTCCGGGACGTGAATCATCGAGTCCAATGGTGGTGGGACAACGATGAATCGACCTCCACCACCGCGGCGCGTGCGGTGATGGAGGCCCTGTTCGTCACAGGCGAGCTGGGCATCGGCCGCCGGGACCGCAGCCGGCGCTACTACGACCTCATCGAGCGCCTGGTCCCACGCGAGCTGCTCGCAACCCACGCGCCCCAGGAGGAGCAGCTCCGACACCGACTCCTCTCGCGCCACAGGGGCGTTGGCCTGATGGCCGTCGGCGGACCGGGGGAGCTGGTGATGGGCACAGGCAAGGCGCCGGAACGAGCCGAGGTGACCGCTAAGCTCGTGGAGGAGGGAACCCTGATCCCGGTCCAGGTCGAAGGCTTCCGCGAGCGCCGCCACGTCCTCGCCGACGAGTGGACCCTCGTCGAGGCAACGGCCACAGCCAACGCCAAGACCCGAGCGGCGGTCACGTTCGTGGCCCCACTCGATCCGCTGATGTGGGACCGCCGCCTGGTAAAGGGCCTGTTCGGCTTCGAATACATCTGGGAGGTCTACGTCCAGGCGCCCAAGCGGCGATGGGGCTACTACGTGCTGCCCATCCTATTCGGCGACCGCCTGGTGGGCCGCATCGAGCCCAAATACGACCGCGCGGCGCGGAGCCTGCGCATCGCTGGCATCTGGTTCGAAGAGGGCTTCAGCCCGATGGAAGAGCCCCACTTTGTCCCGGCCCTGTCCGAGGCGCTCCGCGCCTACCGCTCCTTCGTGGGCGCCGAGACGGTCACCTGGCCCCGAACCCGCCCCGGGCGCGACCTGGCAGGGGCCCTCCGCCGCCTCGGAAGCCCTTAACCCTTTGCGACCGCGGCCTCGAGCTTCACCAGCTTGTCGAGCATCGTGTTCAGGGCGTCGTCCTGGGCCTTGAGGTGGGCCTGGATCTGCTCGGCCTCGTGGAAGGTGGCGTCGGCATCGGCGTACGTCATGGCGGCGCGTCTGTCCGCGGCCTTCCCCATGATGTTCTGGCCGACCATGATGATCGACAGCAGCACGAGCTGAATGAAGGTCTGGCTGATCCACTGCACGATGGCCAGCGGGCCCGAGCCCAGGGCGGACGGGAGCGCGATGAGCGCCAAAACGGCGAACGCATAGGCGCACCACATGGTGCCGACGATCGTCGTGATGAGCAGCGCCAGGCGCCCGTTGAAGCCGACGACCTTATCCGTGGTCGTTGGAGGCCCGGCGGCCCTGCGTTCGGCGATCCTGGGATGCGGCACGCGGTCGAAGGTGACTGCCATCGGTGTTCTCCTTGCTCTCCCCGCCCGGGATCAGCGTGGCGGGTCGTTGAAGTCCACGATCAGCGGGGCGTGGTCGGAGGGAATGCCGGGGTAGGTGCTCGGCTTGCGGGCGTCCCGGTCCCGTTCGGCCGCGGCGGCCCGCTCGGCCAGCGGCTCGGTCGCGAACACGTGGTCGATCCGCATCCCGAAGTTCTTGTGGAAGTGCCCAGCCCGGTAGTCCCACCACGTGAAGAAGCCGCTCTCCGGGTGAAACTTGCGAATGACGTCCACCAGCCCCCAGCGCATCAGCCGTTCCACCCGGTCGCGCTCCGGCTCCGACACATGGGTCGCGCCGTGCACCGCGGCCGGATCCCACACGTCGTCGTCGGTGGGCGCCACGTTGAAATCGCCGCACAGCGCCAGCGGCTCGTCCGGCTGGTTCGAAGCCCGCAGCCAGACGTACAGCGCGTCCAGCCAGGCCAGCTTGGCGTCGTAGAACTCGGAGCCCACCACTCGACCGTTCGGGACGTACACGCTCGCCACCCGGACGCCACCGCACGAGGCGGCCAGGAAGCGGCCGCCTTCATCGGTCCATCCATCGCCCTCCGGCAGACCAGCCTGGACCACTTCGAGCCCAACCTTGGACGCGATCGCCACCCCGTTCCACGTCCCGCGGCCGCGGTGCGCCACCTCGTACCCGAGCGCGGCGAAGTCCAGCAGGGGCACGGCGTCGTCGGTCAGCTTGGTCTCCTGCACGCACAGGATGTCGGGCTGGTGGCGCTCGGTCCAGGCCAGCACCCGGTCGAGCCGAGCCTTCAGCGAGTTCACGTTCCAGGTCGCCAACCGCATGGCCCAAAGCCTACCCCGGAGCCCTAGACTCGACCGCCCAGCAACGCGTCACGAACTAGGAGGTGAACAGCTCGATGATCAAGGAATTCCGCGACTTCATCCTGCGCGGCAGTGTCGTCGACCTCGCCGTGGGCGTGGTCATTGGCGCCGCATTCGGCGCGGTCATCACCTCGCTCGTCACCAACATCCTGACCCCGCTGCTCGGCCTGTTCGGCGCCCCCGACTTCGAGGAACTGACCGTCCAGGCCGGGTCCGCGACGCTGAACTACGGCCTGTTCCTGAACGCGCTGATCACCTTCCTCCTGGTCGCGGCGGCGCTGTATTTCCTTATCGTGAAGCCGATGAACCACATGATCGCGCGCCTCAAGCCGGCCACCGTGGCAGAAACCAAGCCCTGCCCCTACTGCGTGACCGATATCGCCAAGGCCGCCACCCGCTGCCCCAACTGCACCAGCGATCTGACGGAGGCCAAATGACCGATGCGGGCGCCCACCCGTGGGGCGCCCGGAGCATGACGGCGCCACTTCGCGAAGTCCTCGTCCACCGCCCGGACGCCGCGTTCGGTGCTGCCTTCGACAACCCGGCCCATGGCTTCTTCCACCCGGTCGACCTGGCCACCGCTCAGCGCGAGCACGACGCCTACGTCGACCTGCTTCTCCGTCTCGGGGTGCACGTCCACGCCCTCGAGGCGGAGACCGATGACCCCGACCTGGTCTACACCTACGACCCCCTCGCGGTGACCGATGCCGGTTCCATCGCGCTCCGGCCGGGCAAGGCCAACCGCCAGGGCGAGCCTCCCCTCGTCGAGGCCTGGACCACGTCCCATGGCATCCCGGTCCACGGCCGCATCGACCCACCCGGCAATGTCGAGGGCGGCGACACGTTCTGGCTCCGGCCCGATCTGTTCTGCATCAGCCGCTCGCTCCGCACCAACGACGCCGGCGCTCGCCAGCTCACCGTCCTCATCGACGCCGACGTCCGGATCTTTGACCTGCCTTACTGGCACGGACCCGAAGAGCTGGTCCATATGACCTCGCTCATCTCTCCGGTGACTGGCGAGCTGGCCGTGGTCTATCCGCCGCTGTTCCCCGCCGGCCTCTGGGAGCTCCTGGCTGAGCTGGGCATCACCACCATCGCCGTCCCCGACGACGAATACGCCACCCTCGGCTGCAACGTCCTCGCCGTCCGCCCCGGCGTCCTGGTCATGGCCGAAGGCAACCCCCAGACCCGCCGCGCGCTCGAGTCAGCCGGCTGCGAGGTCCACACCTACCCCGCGACCGAGATCGGCCTCAACGGCTCAGGCGGCCCCACCTGCATGTCCCTCCCCCTCCTCCGCCGGGACTAAGTGCAGGGGGTGGGCTCGGGATCGAGCGGCCAGCGCTCGATGGTTGCCTCCAACAGCAGGTAGATCGCCGACTCGTCGCTCGGATCGACCCACAGCTGAGTCTCTCCCTGCCGGAAGCCGGTGTCCTCGGCACCCGCAGGCAGCTCGGCGTTGGGATCGAATGCGGCCGCCGTGTCGGCATCCCCAAAGACGTTGTCAGGGTCCCGGATGTATTCGGCGTCATCGCTGGCATCGGTGTAGCGCGAGCCGACCGGGGTCCCGGTGATGATGACGCGCGCATCCTCAAAGCCACACTGCTCGGGTCCGTCCCGGTCGGCGATGACGTCTATCCGAATCAAGCAACCGTCGGCAGTGGTCCACTCGCGGTACTCGGCGAACTGCCGCCAGTCCGGCTCGGTCGCGACGTCATTGACCGATCCTTCCGGCGCATCGCACACCGCCGCTCCAACCGCGGAAGGCGCGGTGGTCGGCACCGAGGACGCCATCTCTGATGGCTCGGCCATCGGCGTCGATGAGGCGGCAGGCGATGCGCTCGGCGCGCAGGCCGCCAGTAGTAGAGCGGCTCCAATGAAAACGACTGATCTCGATGCTTGCGCCAACGGGGTGCCCTCCCTAGTCCCCCAGGAATGACGCGAGGTCCATCTGGAGGAGGTCGCCGATCCTCTCGAGGGACCGATCCGGCGCAGGGTACCAGTCATCCGCGCCGGCCTGCCCATAGTGGCCCTGGCGCACGTGCACCGTCAGGACATGGTTGTCCATGCGCTTGATACGGGCCAGGACGTCGGCTTTGTCCTCGAACAGCACATACCGATCGGCGGGGATCGCCGCCTGAACCTCGGCCAGATGTGGCTCCTTGTGGGCGAACAGGAAGACCCTCCGCTCCACCGCGTCCGCTAACCCAGTCCGGGCGATCTTCGCGGCCTGGTAGACCGGATCACCGTCCGTCACGATCGCCGCCGGACCCATCGATTGGACCTTCGCGATCACCTCCAACGCACCCGGATAGAGCGCGTCCTGGTACGGGTACCCAAGCACCAGCTCAGCGACCTCCGGAAAAGCCGGCTCGTTCGGGAATGCTTCTCGGAACCGCTGCAACGTTTGCGGGTAGTCCACGAAGTCCCGCACCCGCCGGACGTCTTCGTAGATCTCCCAGAACCTGGCTCCAGCCGCTTCTCCGACCAAGCGGTCAATACCCGCCGCCATCTCCGCCTTCACCCGGTCGTTGTCGATCAGCGTGTTATCGACGTCGAATAGAAACGCAACGCGGGATTTCATACCGTGGGTCAGTCGCCCTCGATAACCCATGTGTCGTCGAGGCAAAGTGGCGGAGGGTGGCGGGCCACCTCTCGCCCCGCAGGATCGAGGGCCACCAGGTCAACTTTGGTGCAGTCGCCCTCAGTGATGACGCTGTGGTCGCTGAACGGCCCTGGGAGTAGCGATATAGACTCGCCGGGCTCCGCGCTGCCTGGAATTCGAACGTTTTCGCCGTCGACGATCGCGGCGAAGGTAAGGACACGACTAGTGCGGTTCTCGCCGCGGACCGATTGGCCGAACCTGGGGTCCTCGCACGCCGACAGCGCCGAAATCACCAGCGTGAGTACGAGCGCTAGGCCGACAGCAGGCCGCCGCATGGGACGCAGGATAGGCCGCACCCCGCAGATGGTGTCCACTCGTTGGCTCGTGGAACGCACTGGGAACGGAGATCTGGCGGTGCTTCCCGGGGTGCGAAAGGGCCGGGCGTCCGTCCCCGAGTCCGTTGCGTCAGCCGGCGAGGGGGCGGGCGCCCGGCCCTATCCCGGGTCGCCTGAGAACGAGCGTCAGACCTCCTTGTATTCCCCCTCGATCGTCTCCCCCTCACCCTCGCCTTCGCCCTCACCCTCGGGCGCGGCGCCGTTGGCGCCAGTCCCATCGGTCGGGCCCTCTGACGCGGGTGTGGCTTCGGCGTAGGCCTGGGCGCCGATCCGCTGCAGGACCTCGGCGAGCTGCTGCTTGGTCGAGTCGATCGCTCCCGCATCGGTCCCGTTCAGGGCTTCCCGAACGGCGGCCACCCGGGACTCGATCTCGGTCTTGTCCTCGTCGCGGAGCTTGTCGCCCAGGTCCTTGACCAGGCGCTCGGCCTGGAAGGTGAGGGCATCGGCCTCGTTGCGAGACTCGGCCTCGTGGCGCCGCTTGCGGTCCTCCTCGGCATGCTCGGCCGCGTCACGGACCATCTGGTCCACGTCTTCCTTGGCCAGCATCGAGGAGGCGGTGATGGTCACCTTCTGCTCCTTGTTGGTGGCCTTGTCCTTGGCCGCCACGTTGAGGATGCCGTTGGCATCGATGTCGAAGGTGACCTCGATCTGCGGCACGCCCCGGGGAGCCGGTGGAATCCCATCCAGCCGGAAGGTGGCCAGCTTCTTGTTGTCGCCGGCCATCTCCCGCTCCCCCTGCAGGACCACGATGTCCACGCTGGGCTGGTTGTCCGACGCGGTCGAGAAGATCTGGGTGTGGCTGGTGGGGATGGTCGTGTTGCGGTTGATCATCTTGGTCGCCACGCCGCCCAGGGTCTCGATTCCCAGTGACAGCGGGGTGACGTCCAGCAGGAGGACGTCCTTGACCTCGCCGCCCAGGACGCCGGCCTGGATGGCGGCGCCGACGGCGACCACCTCATCGGGGTTGACCCCCTTGTGCGGCTCGCGGCCGGCGAACATCTTCTTGACCGCCTCGACCACGGCCGGCATCCGGGTCTGGCCACCCACCAGGATGACCTCGTCGATCTCCGACGGCTTGATGCCGGCATCCTTCAGGGCCTGGCGGACCGGGCCTTCGGTTTGGTTGACCAGGTCGGCCACCAGGTCCTCGAGCTTGGCCCGGGTCAGGGTCATGACCAGGTGCTTGGGGCCGGAGGCATCGGCGCTGATGAAGGGCAGGTTGACCTCGGTCGAGGTCGTGGTGGACAGCTCGATCTTCGCCTTCTCGGCCGCCTCCTTGAGGCGCTGGAGGGCGATCCGGTCCTTGGACAGGTCGATGCCCTGGTCCTTCTTGAACTCGGCGCTCAACCACTCGATGACCCGCTGGTCGAAGTCGTCGCCACCCAGGTGGGTGTCGCCGTTGGTGGAGCGGACCTCGAACACGCCCTCCGACAGCTCGAGGATGGAGATGTCGAACGTCCCGCCGCCCAGGTCGTAGACCGCGATCTTCTCTTCCTTCTGCTTGTCCAGGCCGTAGGCCAGAGCCGATGCGGTGGGCTCGTTCACGATGCGCTTGACGTCCAGGCCCGCGATCCGACCCGAGTCCTTGGTCGCCTGGCGCTGGGTGTCGTCGAAGTAGGCCGGCACGGTGATGACGGCCTCGGTCACCTTCTCGCCCAGGTAGGCCTCGGCATCGGAGCGCAGCTTCTGGAGGATCATGGCGCTGATCTCCGGCGGGCTGTAGCTCTTGCCGTTGGCCAGGGTCACGATGATTCCGTCCGACTTGGGGTCCTTCTCGACGGTGTAGGGCACCATGTCCTTCGAGCGCTGGACCTCGGGGTCGTCCCAGCGGCGGCCCATGAAGCGTTTGATGGAGAAGACGGTGTTCTCCGGGTTGGTGATGGCCTGACGCTTGGCCACCTGGCCCACCAGCCGCTCGCCCGACTTCGCAAAGCCCACGACCGATGGCGTGATGCGCGAGCCCTCGGCGCTGGTGATGACGGTGGGCTCACCGCCTTCCATGACAGCCACCACGCTGTTGGTGGTGCCCAGGTCGATACCGATGATCTTTCCCATGTGTCGTGTTCCTACTCTCCGGAAGTGGTGGTCTCAGCCGGGTGGGCTGGGTTGTTGGCGACGCGGACGAGTGCCGGGCGCAGGACCCGATCGTGGAGCAGGTAGCCGCGCTGGACCTCGTCGATGACCGTGTTGTCGGGGTGCTCGGTCGTGTCCTCGTGGACGACCGCCTCGTGCATGTTGGGATCGAATGGCTTGCCGACCGCCTCGATGGGCGTCACGCCTTCGGCCTCCAGCAGGCCCCGCAGCTTGCGCTCGACCAGGCGGATGCCCTCCACCCACGCGTCGTGAGTATCGGGCGGAACGTTGTCTAGGGCGCGGTCGTAGTCGTCGAGCACGGCGAGCAGGCGGGCCAGGAGCAGCGCGTTGGCGAACTGGCCCGTGGCGGCCTTGTCCTCCTCGACCCGACGCTTGTAGTTCGAGAAGTCGGCCGCGGCGCGCTGCCAGTTGCTCAGGTTCTGATCGGCGCGCTCGCGAGCGAGTGCCAGCTCGCGCTCGGCCTCCTGGAGCTGTTCCAGCAGCTCACTGCGCGACGGGGTGGTGATGGCTTCGGCGCGCTCCTCGGCCCGGGTCTTGGGGCGGGGGTCGCCGTTCATCGGCTTGGTGGACTTCGTCTCAGTCATGGGTCCACCCGGTGTGGCTGTCGATGAGCTCGTTCAGGACGCTGGACACGAAGCGCACGGTGGGGATGGCGCGCGGATAGGCCATCCGAGTCGGGCCCAGCACGCCCAGCAGGCCCAGGGCGCGGTTCGGCGTCCCGTAGGGAGCGAAGATGAGGCTCACCTCGCGCATGGCGTCGTTGGGGTTCTCGCGACCGATGATCACGTGGACGCCGCCCCGTCGCGTCACCATGGGGAGCAGCTGCTCCAGGAAGTCGGCGTGCTGGAGGACATCCAGGACCGGGCGCAGGGCGTGGCCGCCCGCGAACTCGGGCTGCTCCAGGACGTAGCCCAGGCCGGCGGTGTAGACGTCTTCGATGGATGTCTCGTCAGCCTCGTCCAGCAGCTCTGACACCGTGCCGGCCACGTGGCCGGCCAGCGGGGTGAGCTTGCGGGCACGTCGGCGCGCCTGGGGAGCGGTGAGCCCTGCCAGCTCGGTGTTCAGCTCGGCGGCGGCGGCGTCCAGGTCGGCCTGGGATGCGGCGCCACCGGCGGCCTTGGTCAGCGCCGTTGGGTCGAGATGGCGCTGGACGACCGTTCCGTCGGCCAGGACCACTACCGCCATCCGGCCATGATCCGGCAGCTCCACGAGCTGGAGGTGGGCGAACTTGGCGCGCTTGGCACGGGCGGGGGTCACGACCGCTGCGGCGTGGGTCGACGCGGCCAGGGTCGAGGCGGCGAGGCGCAGCCAGTCGTTGGACGTAAGCTGCACCTGGCTGAACTGGTGTCGGATCATGAGTGCGTCGGCGCGGTCCAGCTCGGCTTCGCGCATGAGGGCCTCGACGTAGTAGCGGTAGCCGAGGTCCGAGGGGACGCGGCCGGCAGAGGTGTGCGGGTGGCTCAGCAGGCCCAGCGCTTCCAGCTCGGCCATCGCGCTGCGGATGGTGGCCGGGCTGACGTTGAGGCCATATCGCTGAACGAGCGCCTTGGACCCGATGGGCTCCGCGGTGAGGACGTAGTCCTCGACCACGGCGCGCAGGACCGCCCGCTGGCGCTCGGTCAGATCAACCGGCGGATGTGCTGAAGAGGCTGTCTGCGGTGTTCGCTGTGCCATTTTGAGAGCGGAGTTTAGCACTCTCGATGGGAGAGTGCTAACGATCCGGATTCGATCGTACCAACCTCGTCAGACCGATGTCAACGCGAGGCGAAGGCGGGTTGGGGCATCTAGATGCGCTGCATCCGCAGGCGGCCGCCGGCGAAGGCGTAGATCCCCATCGTGACCGCGAAGTGACCGACCATGGCCGGGATGACCGACCCGGTCTCCACCGTCACCAAGCCGCACGCGTAGCCCAACAGCACCGAGCCGGCCACGAAGTACCAGTCGCGCTCGCGCCACACCCGTCGGTGGGCGGCGGCGAAGATGACTGCCTGCAACGCGATCGCCAGGTTGGGATTGAGGCCGCCCACGATCATCAGTCCCAGGATCACCGATCGGAACTGGAGCTCCTCGGCCACGGCATTCAGGCCGGCGGCCAGGGATCGGCTGGGGAGCATCTCCAGCGGAAGCGGCAGCAGGGCCCGGAACCGGACCAGGGCCAGGGCCGCGCCGTTGGCGATGCCCACCACCGCGAAGATCAGCATGGCCGGCAGCAGCTCCCCCACCTCGCCCCCCACCAGGAACAGGGAAGCCATGCCGCGCGGCAGGATGATGATGATCCCGGCCGTGAAGATGAGGACCAGGCCGTAGTAGCTGAGGGGGCCCATCCACCGGGATCGGCTCCGGAAATAGTCGCTGCGCATGATCCGCTCCTGGTCGAAGCGGAGGACGACCATGAACACGGTCATCCCGATCGCGATGGCCAGGCGCAGCGAGTCGCCGAAATCCCCGAGGGCTGACATCAGCTCGACGTTTCGTTCATGCGGAGCACGGCCAGGAACGCCTCCTGCGGGATCTCGACCGAGCCGACCCGCTTCATCCGCTGCTTGCCCTCCTTCTGCTTCTCGAGCAGCTTCCGCTTGCGAGTGACGTCCCCGCCGTAGCACTTGGCGATGACGTCCTTGCGGAGGGCCCGGATCGTCTCGCGGCTGATGATATGGGAACCGATGGCCGCCTGGACCGGCACTTCGAAGAGCTGACGCGGGATCAGAGCCTTGAGCTTTTCGACCAGGCTGCGCCCGATGCGGACCGAATTGGACCGATGCACGATGAGGCTCAGCGCATCCACGGGCTCCCCGTTGACCAGGATGTCGAGCTTGACCAGGTCGCCTGACCGATAGCCGATGAAGGCGTAGTCCATGCTGGCGTAGCCCGAGGATCGGCCTTTCAGCTGGTCGTAGAAGTCCACGATCAGCTCGGCCAGGGGCATCTCGAAATGGAGGTTCACCCGCCGCGGGTCGAGGTATTCCATGTTCCCGAAGACCCCGCGGCGGGCGGTGGCCAGCTCCATGATCGGGCCGACGTATTCGGTGGGGGTGATGACCTGGACGCTGACCCACGGCTCGGCCACGTCCAGGATCTCGCCCGGCGGCGGCATGCGGGCCGGGTTGTCGACGACGACCTCGTCCCCGTGGTGGGTGCGGACGCGGTACTCGACCGAAGGCGCGGAGGCGATGAGGTCCAGGTCGAACTCGCGCTCCAGCCGCTCCTGGACGATCTCCATGTGGAGCAGCCCCAAGAACCCGCACCGAAAGCCATGGCCCAGCGCCACGCTGGACTCGGGCTCGTAGCCGAAGCTGGCGTCGTTGAGGTGGAGCTTGTCCAGCGCGTCGCGGAGGAGCGGGTACTCGTCGCCTCGCAGCGGGTAGATGCCGGCGAACACCAGTGGCAGCGCGGGGCGGTACCCGGGGAGCGGCTGCGGGGCGGGCTGGCGCGCGGTGGTCAGCGTGTCCCCCACCCGGGCCTGGGCGATGCTCTTCAGCCCGGTGGCCACGTACCCCACCTCCCCGGCCCCCAGCGCGGCCGCAGCCACCGGCTGCGGCCGGAAGTAGCCCAGCTCCAGGATGTCGGACGTGATGCCGGTGGCCATGAACCGGATCCGGTCGTGGTCGCGGAGCGTGCCGTTCGCCAGCCGAACGTAGGCCACCACTCCCTTGTACGGGTCGTAGTGGCTGTCGAAGACGAGCGCCTGGAGGGGCGCCGCGGGATCGCCGGAGGGTGGCGGGACGCGGGTCACCAGCGCCTCCAGGATCTCCGGCACGCCCGTCCCCTCCTTGGCCGAGGCCAGGATCGCTTCCTCGCGGGGAATGGCCAGCGTCTCCTCCAGCTCGGCCAACACCATGTCCGGGTCGGCGCTGGGCAGGTCGATCTTGTTGATCACCGGGATGATGACCAGGTGCTGCCCGACGGCCAGCTGGGCGTTGGCCAGGGTCTGGGCCTCGATGCCCTGGCTGGCGTCGATGATCAGCAGCGCTCCCTCGCACGCCTGGAGGGATCGGCTCACCTCATAGCTGAAGTCGACATGCCCAGGCGTGTCGATGAGGTTCAGGACGTAGTCCTGGCCGTCCGCGGCGGTGTACTGGAGGCGGACCGCACGGGCCTTGATGGTGATGCCCTTCTCGCGCTCCAGGTCCATCGAGTCGAGGACCTGGCTCGTCATTTGCCGCGGATCGATGGTGTGGGTGGCCTCCAGCAACCGGTCGGCGAGCGTGCTCTTGCCATGGTCGATGTGGGCGACGATCGAGAAGTTTCGGATCCGCTCGCGGGCTGTCACGCGCCGGAGAGTCTAGCCGGGCGTTGCGTGGGCGCTGTCGGCGTGCCGGCGCCTGCCGGCGCCGGCCTTGTGCTGATCCCGATGATGGCAACGTTCCAGTTCGGCTCCGGTTACTTCGACCGGCCGGCGATCACCGGTGCGGTGGTCCTCGCGGTCTCGTTGCTCATGGTCAGCACGGTGCCGACCTATTCCTTTAAGCGCGTGCGCGTGCCACAGCATTACGTGGTGCCAACGCTGCTGATCGTCGGCCTTTTGGCGGCCTGCCTCGTGAGCGTGCCCTGGATTACGCTGCTGGCCGTCGGCGCCATCTACACCGCTTCGATCCCGCTGGGCATCTTCGCCTATGGCAAGCTGTCGCGGCAGCGTCCCGCAGTGCAGCCCGACGATATCGACACGTCGAAGAGCACGCCCGCCCACTGACCTTCTGCATCCGTCGAGGGCGGCGACCATGCTCGACGCCGCGATGCGCCGGCTCGTCGATCCGCCGCTCGACCGGCTGGCGCGGGTCGTGGCGGCGCTGGGCGTGCCGGCCAATGCGATCACGCTCATCGGCTT
>JBIOTW010000101.1:0-28392 GCA_044866355.1 Candidatus Limnocylindria bacterium
TGATTTGGCGGGCCAGTGACGGCTCGTTGAGCCGGTCCGCGAGGCGACCGGCGGACCGCAGGGTGTGGCGCAGTTGACGGTCCGGCGCGACCCGGCAGTCGGCGCAGAACCTCGGCAGCGGCCCCCGGGCGCCAGCCACGACCCGGACCCCGCACGTTCGGCACGTAGCAACTCGCACAGCGGCTTTCGCGGCCGGTTCAGGCATCGCCCCGGCCTCCAGACCGCATGGGCAGGTCGAGCCGGGCGTGGAGGGCGTCCAGCGTCTCGGTGTAGCCGCAGCCGGCGCACACCGCGCGCTGGCCCATGACCCAGAGGGTGAGCTGATAGCGGCCGTCGACCTTGTGCCCGGGGCGGCGGGCCCGCGGGCAGCCGGCGAAGCCGAGCAGCCCCAGCTCGCGGGCCAGGGGGAAGTCGGGGTTGGCCAGGCACACGAGCCGGCCCAGGTCGCCCATGGCGGCCAGGTCGGCCCAGCGCACGGTGCGGCTGGGGACGACCAGCAGGCCCCGCGCCGGGGCCTCGCGCCGGACGGCGTCGACCCGCTCGGCGAGGGTCATGCGGCCACCGCCCCGGCCGCCGGCAGGCGGGGGCGGTTGGCGCCGGGTGGCCAGTCACCGAAGGCGACGGCGGCTCGAGCCGCTAGAGGCGGCGCCCAGGGCGGCGGTGGGCCGGCGTGGACGTCGTAGGCGCAGGGGATACAGCGGCGGTAGTGGGAGTGGCGCTGGCAGCCGCAGGCGCAACGACACCGGGGACGGGCACAGCAGGCCATATCGGACCCCCCGACGATGAGTGCCAGGGGAGCGTGCGCCGGTCGGCCGGTGCGTCGTCGCACCATTCGATCCGACCGGCGCCGGCGGGGGTGCCCTACGTCCCCGCCGCGCCGCGCTCGACAATCATCGAGAAAGTCTGCCCAGCCCTCCCAGTCGACGACGTACCCGGATGGGCCCGGGCGAGGGGTCGGGACGCAACATAACCTCTCTTTGCGGAAGCGGTAGGAGAGGAATCAGAGAAGGACAAAGGTCCTGCCGAGGGCGTCAACCGGGTCATGGTGAGCGTGAATGGCCACGCGTAGGGTGGCGCCATGAAACGACGCGACGTCATGCGGGTGGCCGGATGGCTGGCTATGGTCTGGGGCGTCGTCAGCGTGGCGCTGGCGATCACGACCAGCTTTGACTGGGCAGACCTGGCAGGAGGCTACGGCCTGCTGTTGGCCGTCACTGGCGCCTGGACGGTGACCGGCACGGAGCTGCTGGACCGCCATCAGCGCCGAGCGGCCCAGGCCAAGGCCGTCAACCGCATGCCCACGAACCGGCAGGGCGCCCTCAGCCGCTGAGGGAAGCCTTCCTGCGCGGTTGGCGCGTAGGAGTCATCGCGGCGGCACGGACTTCGCCGGCCAGCCCTTCCGGCACGCGTCCCGCGATCCGCACGCCGTCATCGGTAAAACGCTCGGTGACCTCGCCGGCCTGCCGGGCGCGCGCCACCAGCTCGGCCCGCGGATAGGGCACCACCGCGTCGACATCTACCAGCCGACCCCGCAGCGCTGACGCGACCCGCTCGCGCAGCGCCCCGAGCCCCTCCCCGGTCAGGGCGCTTATGTAGGCAACGTCCGCGTCCGACGGCTGCGGGCCGGCGGTCGCGGCGGCTCCATTCAGCAGATCGAGCTTGTTGAAGACCAGGATCCGCGGCTTGGCGCCCGCGCCCAGCTCGGTCAGGACCGTTCGAACCGTGTCCTGCTGAGCGATGAAGTCCGGATCCGATGCGTCCACCACCTCGAGCAGCAGGTCCGCGCGCGCCACCTCTTCGAGGGTGGCCCGGAACGCGTCGATGAGGTCGTGGGGCAGCTTATTGATGAATCCGACCGTATCGGTCAGGACCACCTGGCGCCCGGAATCGAGGCTGATCCGGCGCGAGGTCGGATCCAGGGTGGCGAACGGCATGTCGGCCACGAACGCATCGGCGTCGGCGAGCGTGTTGAGCAGGGTGGACTTGCCGGCGTTGGTGTATCCCACCAGGGCAACGACCGGGACCTCGGAACGGTCTCGACGGCGACCAGCGGTGGCCCGGTGGCGTCTGATGCCTGCGATCTCGGCGCGAAGCCGATGGATCCGCTCGCGGATGCGCCGGCGGTCTGTCTCGAGCTGGCTTTCCCCCGGACCGCGAGTCCCGATCCCCCCGGCCGTGCGCGAGAGGTGGGTCCACAGCCGAGTCAGGCGGGGGAGGTGGTATTCGAGCTGCGCCAGCTCGACCTGGAGGCGTCCCTCCCGGGTCCGGGCATGCCGCGCGAAGATGTCGAGGATCAGGGCACTGCGGTCCAGCACCTTCCCGTTGAGGAGCTTCTCGAGGTTGCGCTGCTGGGCCGGGGTCAGCTCATCGTCGACGACCAGGACGCTGAAGCCGGTCATCGCCTTCTCGTCCACCAGGTCCGCGGCGCGCCCCTTCCCGAGGTACCAGGCCGGGTCGGGATACGTCCGACGCTGGCTGGTGCTCCCCACCACCTCGGCCCCGGCGGCCACCGCCAGGCCTGTGAGCTCCAACAAGCGGCGTTCGACGGGCCAGTTTCCTGCCGCCGGCGACTCCAGGGCGACCAGGAAGGCGCGTTCGACCGGCGGGGCAACCTCGACGGTACGGCTCGCGGATCGGCTCATCAAGCGGGCGTGACGGTCATGCGGCGGCCATCCTAGCCGAGCGCGAGCCGATTCAGGAGATCGGTCCCCTGCCGGACCAACGGGGGATCGTCGGCCGGACGGTCGCGGGCGTCGAACCACGCGATGCGCGGGTCGCGACGGAACCAGCTCATCTGCCGACGCGCGTAACGGCGAATGCGCCGGGCGGTGACCTCGATGGCCTCCTCGAGCGACCACTCCCCCGCCAGGTGGCGAGCCGCCTCCGCGTAGCCATGCCCGGTGAGTGCCGGCAGCCCAGGGTCCAGGCCGCGCTCCAGCAGGGCCCGCGTCTCGTCGAGTAGGCCACCCCGGAACATGGACGTGGCCCTCTCCCCGATCCGCTGATCGAGGACCGCCAGCGGCCGCCGGAGGCCGAGCTGCGCCCTGCGTCCGGGGTACGGGGCGGCGCGCACCGTCGCCGCCGCTTCCTTGCCGGCCAGCTCCGCCCGTTCCAGCGCCCGGAGGACGCGGCGCGGGTTGCGCAGATCGGTCCGCGCTGCGCTGGTGGGGTCCAGGCGGCCCAGGCGCCCAGCCAGCACAGGCAGGCCCTCGGCTTCGAGCTCATCGGTCAAACGTACGCGGACCTCCGGGTTCCACGGCTGGGATCCGAAATCGAAGCCGTCCAGCAGGGCGGTCACGTACAGCCCGGTGCCGCCCACGACCAGGGGCAGCCGCCCGCGAGCGGCGATCTCGGAGACCAGGGCACGCGCCTGGTCCGCCCATTGAGCCACGGTGAACGGCTCGGAGGGCTCGACCAGGTCCAGCAGGTGGTGCGGGACACGTCGGCGCGCTGCCGCATCGACCTTGGCGGTCCCCACGTCCATGCCGCGATACACCTGGCGCGAGTCGGCGACCAGGATCTCGAGCGGAACCTGATCGGCCAGTGCCAGCGACAGGTCCGTCTTCCCCACGGCGGTGGGCCCGACCAGGGCCGCCAGCGGCGGATGGGTGGCGATCCTCAGACCTCGATCAGGCGCTGCACGAGCTCGATGCTGACCGCGCGGCCCGTGGGGCGATCCGCCTCGATGAGCGCCGCATTCAGGCTCACCGGGCCCTCGGCCACCTCGAACCGGGTCGGGAGGTGGCGGAGGAAGCGCGGCAGGACGGTGTCCAGCCGGAAGCCGATCACCGAGTCTCGGGGCCCGGTCATCCCGACGTCGCTGATGTACGCGGTGCCCTCGGGCAGGACACGCGCATCCGCGGTGGGCACATGGGTATGGGTCCCGATGACCGCGGTCACCCGTCCGTCCAGGTGCCAACCCATCGCATTCTTCTCGGAGGTGATCTCGCAGTGGAAGTCCACGAACCGCAGGCGCGGCAACGGCTCCCCCACCCCGTTGAGCAGCGCATCGGCCAGACTGAACGGCGAGTCGAGCTGGTTCATGAACACCTGGCCCATGAGGTTGATGACCGCGACCGGTTCGCCGTCCGCCAGATGATGGATCAGCCAGCCGCGACCGGGCACGTCATCGGGGTAGTTGGCCGGGCGCAGGACGGGCCGATCGGTGTCGAGGTAGTCGTAGATCTCCCGCTTGTCCCAGATGTGGTTGCCGCTGGTGATAACGTCGATCCCCGCGTCGAAGAGCTCCTCGGCCAGAGACGGGGTCAGCCCGGCACCGGCAGCCACGTTCTCGCCGTTGGCGATGACCAGGTCGAGGTCCAGCTCGTGCCGGAGATCCGGCAGGACATGCCCCACCGCCAGGCGTCCCGGCTTGCCGATGATGTCCCCGATGACCAGGCACCGCATTCGGGCGGCGCGCTCGGTCATCGGGCGTAGTCCACGGCGCGCGTCTCGCGGATGACGGTTACCTTGATCTGGCCCGGGTACTGGAGCTGCTCCTCGATTTTGCGGACGACGTCTCGCGCCAGGCGCGAGGAGGCGCTGTCGTCAACCTCCGCGGGATGCACCAGGATGCGCACCTCGCGGCCGGCCTGGATCGCGTAGCAGCGCTCGACGCCAGGGAAGCTCAGGGCGATCTGCTGCAGGTCGTCGAGGCGCTTGATGTAGCTGTCCAGGGCCTCGCCGCGCGCGCCGGGTCGCGACGCGCTGATGGCGTCCGCGATCTGGACCACGGTGGCCTCGATCGACTCCTGCTCGACCTCCTGGTGGTGGGCGGCGATGGCGTTGCAGACGGTGGGCAGCACGCCGAAGCGGGCCGCGATGTCGGCGCCGATCTGAGCGTGAGGCCCTTCGACCTCGTGGTCCACGGCCTTCCCGATGTCGTGCAGCAGACCGCCCTTCTTGGCCTCGGCCACGTTGGCCCCCAGCTCGGCGGCCAGCATGCCCGCCAGGCGCGACGTCTCGATGCTGTGGTTCAGGACGTTCTGGCCGTAGCTGGTCCGATACTTCAGCCGGCCCAGGAGCCGGATCAGCTCGGCGTGGAGGCCGGGCACAGCCGCGTCATAGGCGGCCTGCTCCCCCGCCTGGCGCATGACGACCTCGATCTCCTGGCGGCACTTGGCCACCGTCTCCTCGATCCGCCCCGGGTGGATCCGGCCGTCCGCGATGAGCTTGGTGAGCGCCATGCGAGCCACTTCCCGACGGACCGGGTCGAATCCGGAGAGAACGACCGCCTCGGGGGTGTCGTCGATGATGAGGTCGATCCCGGTGGCCTGCTCCAGGGCGCGGATGTTCCGACCTTCGCGCCCGATGATCCGGCCCTTCATCTCGTCGTTGGGGAGATGGACGACGGTGACGGTCGCCTCCGACGTGTGGTCGGCCGCGATCCGCTGCATCACGGTGGTCAGGATCCGCCGCGAGCGCTCCTCGCCGTCCTCGAGCGCGTGGCGCTCGATCTCGCGCACGCGATGAGCGGCCTCCGCCTGCGCCCCTTCCTCGATCTCCCGGATGAGCGCCTGGCGGGCCTCGACCGCACTCAACCCGCCGATGTGCTCGAGGGACGTCAACTGCTGGGCGCGCAGCGCCGCCAGGCGGGCCTTCTCGCCATCCAGCTCGAGGACCCGTTCCTCGGCCTGGGCCTCACGCCGTTCCAGAGCCTCGGCCTTGCGATCCAGACCTTCGGATCGGTCCAACAGGAGCCGTTCCTGGCGCTGAAGATCGGCGCGGCGCTGGCGGGCATCCTCCTCGGCCGCTCGCTGGACCTGGAGGACCTCGTCCTTGCCCTCGAGGATGATTTCCTTCTGCTTGGAGCGCGCGTCGGCGACCAGGCGCTCGGCGTACGACTCGGCATTGCGGATCTTGGTGGCCGTCAGCAGCCGACGCACGACATAGCCGGCAATCAAGCCGAGGATGCCGGCGATCAGCGCAATGGCGCCCACCGCCATGAATTCGGGCATCCGCTCCTCCTCGGAGCTCTTTCGGGCTGGCGCTGCCCCGGCGGGCCCGCACGTGTTCGCTCTCGAACCGATGACGGGATGCGCCCGCCAATCGGTGGTTGGCTACTCTACTCCAACTCCGCGCGCTGGTCCCCGGCTCGTTCAGGACGCGGTCAAGCGCCCCAGCAGCGCGATCATGTCCAGATCTCGCGGAAGAAAGTCCTGGAGCATGATCCGCTGCACGCCTGCCGCTTCCAGGGCGCGGATGCGCTCGTGCGCCTGATCGGGGGTTCCCAGGATCCAGCGGCCGCGCCGGTCAGCCAGCCAGGCCCGGGCATTCGCGCCGGCATCGGCTCCGAAGACGGTCAGCTGGGCTGACACCCGTTCGTTCAGGTCGGCTTCGGTCTCGGCCACCAGCACCCCCACCATGGCTGAGTACACGACCTCGTCCGGATCGCGACCGATGTCGGCGCACGCGGTACGGACCCGCTCGAACGCCACCTGCGCCAGCGCCGGCGTCGCCGAGGATCGGTTGAACTCATCGGCATAGGTCGCCACCAGGCGCGCCTGACGGGGGCCGCCGTCGCCGCCCAGGATCAGGTGCGGGTGACGACGCCCGGAGAAGGTGGGCTTGGGGCGGAACAGGGCGTCCCGGACGTCCCACAGCTCGCCGTCGAAGCTCCAGCCGTCCGGCTCGGTCCACAGGCCGTGGATGATGGCCAGGGACTCCTCCAGCCGGTCGTAACGCTCGGGGAGCGGCGGAAACGGGATGCCAAAAGCATCATGCTCCTCGGCATTCCAGCCGGCCCCCAGGCCGACCTCGAGCCGGCCGCCGCTCATCTCGTCCACGGTCGCCGCTACCTTGGCCAGGTTGCCCGGGATGCGGAACGTGACCGGCGACACGAGCGTGCCGATGTGGATCTTCGTCGTCTCCCGGGCCAGACCGGCCAACGTGGTCCAGGCGTCGGTCGTGGGCTGATCGGGCGGTCCGGGGAAACCCCGGTAGTGGTCCGATCGGAAGAAGGCTTCCAGGCCGGCGTCTTCCGCGGTCCGAGCGGCGGCCAGAATGTCGGCGTAGCTGAGCCCCTGTTGGGGCTCGGTCATCAACGCGTAGCGCACGCCCCAGAGGGTACCCGCGTGCGGGTGCTGCAGGACGGGCGCTAGGCGGCCGCCTCGGACTGTGCCATCCGGTCGGATCCCAGGCGCTGAGCCTGGTCGTGCGCGAACTGGGTCGCCAGCGTGTCCGGGTGCAGCGGCCGGGCGAAGAAATAACCCTGGGCCAGTTCGCAGCCAGCAGCCTTCAGGCGCTGGACCTGCTGCCGTTGCTCCACGCCCTCGGCCACCACCTGATGCCCGAGCGCCTTCCCCAGCGAGATGATGGCCTCGGTCAGGATCCAGCGCGTGTCGCTCCGATCGCCGACGCCAACGAAGCCAGGCCCGATCTTCAGGATGTCGATCGGGAACCGATGCAGGTAGCTCAGCGACGAGAACCCCGTCCCAAAGTCATCGAGGGCAATCCGGATGCCCAGTTGGCGCAGGTCGCAGATGACCGAAATCGCAGCCTCCGCGTCATGCAGGAGCACGCTCTCGGTCACTTCCAGGACCACGTTGCATGGCGTCACGCCGGAGCGCGTCATCGAGCCGCGCACGTCGTCGAGGAGGGTGGGGTGGAGCAGCTGACGAGCGGACAGGTTGACCGCGACCCAGGGAGATGCCGATCCATCCCCGGATCTCCAGCGCGCAGCCTGTCGGCACGCCTCGTCGAGCACCCACCGACCGATGGGGACGATGATCGCGCCGTCCTCGGCGGCACCGATGAAGTCGTCAGGCTCGATCTCGCCGCGGGTGGGATGGTTCCATCGGATCAGCGCCTCGGCGCCCACGATGGCACCGGATTCGAGCGAGACCACCGGCTGATAGCGGAGCTCGAACTCACCCATGTCGACCGCTCGCCGCAGCTCTTCGCCGGCGTCGTGCCGGGACCGCACGCCTTTGAGCATCGAGGCCTTGTAGACCGCCCAGCGACCCTTCCCGGCGGCCTTGGCCGAGTACATCGCGATGTCCGCGTGGCGCAGCAGGTCCTCGGCCGTATTCCCCAGCCATCCGGCGGCGATGCCGATGCTCGCGGTGATGTGCGTCTGGATGTCGTCTCCGATGAGGAACGGCTGCCCGATCGAGTCGGTGACCCGCTGGGCGATCTGCTCGGCGTGGGCGAGGTCGGGCCCATCGTCGACCAGGATGGCGAACTCGTCGCCCCCCAGGCGCGCGGTCAGATCGGCCGCACGGGTGCACAGGTTGAGCCGCCTGGCGACTTCGACCAGCATCGCGTCGCCGACCTCGTGGCCGTACGTGTCGTTCACGAACTTGAAGTCGTCCAGGTCGACGAACATCACCACCGAACGCCGAGTGCTGGTCGTCGCGGCCAGCCGCGCATCGACGTTCTCGCGGAACAGGCTGCGGTTGGCCAGCTGGGTCAACCCATCGTGGAAGGCCTGGTGCTTGAGCTCGTCCTGGAGCGTGGAGAGCTTGGTCAGCGAGCGCTCCAGCTGCCCGTTCTCCAGGGCGGTTCCGGCGTGGCTGGCCACCGTGGCGTAGAGCCTCAAGTCTTCCGCGGTGAAGGTTGTGACGTCCCCCAGCCGATTCGTCACCACCATCGCGCCGACGATGCCGCCGTCCGCTCCCAGGGGGGCGATCATCGCGTCCCGGATCTCGCGGTCCTCACCCAGCTCCAGGTCGGTGGAGTTGAGGAGGAACGCCTTCTCGTTCTCGGCCAAATGCCCGTGGAGGGGCTTCCAGACCGCGGGATCGCCCGGGGCCATGATCGTCGTCCGATCGTCCGCGACCGAGGTGACGAGATATGCCTCCGACGGCTCGGACGGGAAGATGACGATCTCGGCGCGCTCCGCGCGGAACATGGTTCGGCTGTGGTACAGCAGCTGAACCAGCGCCGAGTCAAGCTCCGGGGTGCGCTGCAGGATCCGGGTGGACTCGTAGAGCAGCTCCATCGACTCGTGCTGCTGCCGAGCGCCGATGAAGGCCCGATACCCGAAGAACAGCGTCGCGACGGGCACGACCAGGAGCCACGCGGCGCGGGGGTCGGCGATGACGATGATGACCGCCAGAAGCGCGACGCTCGTGTTGGTGGCGGCGACGACCGAGGAGACACCCAGCATCTGGCGGAGCTTGCGGAGCCCGAGACTGCCCTCTGAGACGGTGAGCGCGGCCGCCACGGCGAACACCCCAACCAGGTTGGCGACGCCGGCGCCGAGGAACGCCGCGACCCAGCGAGCGGGATCGGTCAGGGGGCCGGATCCCACCAGGTGGAAGACTGCCAGGCCCACGCTCGAGGACAGTGCAAATGAGCCGATGTTGAACGCGAGCTTTACCGGCGGCTGCCGCCGGTTGAACGCCAGCGCGAGCGCCGAGCCTACCGCCTGGGCCAGCACGACTTCGAACGGCGCGGCCAGGAACATCCCGATGACGAGCGGCAGCTCGTTCAGCGAGAAGGTGTGGGCACCACGTCGGAAGTGAAAGTGGATGACGCGCGCCTCGGCCGCCCAGAAGCCGGCGGCCATGACGAACCACGGGAGCTGCCACGACGGGTCGACCGGCGCCAACCCGGGGAGAACCAGGACGGCAACGGTCAGGGCGGCTGCATCGATCGTGAGGACCAGGGTCCACACCCGGGGGAGGAGCGGCATCGGGCGTAGCCTAGCCCTGAGCCCACCCGCCACCGATGCGTCAATTGTCCTGCTCGCGCCAGGACCAGCGAAGTCCGGGCGCGCCCTCAGCGCGCCCTCTCGTCGCGGCATCGCTCGCTCAGCGGGTGCCCTGGCGGCCGGCTAGTACCAGCCGCCCGTGCTCCAGGAGTTGCCCGACCACGAGTTCCCGCTCCAGCTGTTCCCACTCCAGGAGTTGCCGTTCCACATTCCGCCCGACCACGAGTTGGCGGCGGCTTCGAGAACGGCCATGGCCGCGGCGTCGAAGATGTGTCCGAAGATGTCCTGCTCTCCGGCCAGGATCACGCCGTCGTCCGTGATGTGATCGGTGCCGCGTGACAGCTCGAGCGAGCCAAGGCCGGTGGAGGGGACGTCCCACGTGCCGAAGCCCAGGGGAAGATTCGCGGTCAGCATCGGCTGGAGCTGGACCTCGCCCTTGCCCTGGAGTCGCGGCGTAACGCTGAGGGAGACTGCGTTGGCCGTCAGGAATGCCCGCACCTGGTCCGGCGGCATCGCCGGGTGCTTCTGCAGGATGAGGGCGACCGCGCCGGCGGTGACGGCAGCCGCCTGGCTGGTCCCGCTGCCCCGGAAGTAGCGGCTGTCGATGATGCCGCCCGGGAAGGCCATGTCGAGATAGGAGTTCGGGACACGCAGTCCCTGCATGTGCGACCCAAAGGCCACGACGTCGGGCTTGCGGGCACCACCATTGGCGGCGACTGCCGAGTAGCTCGCGACGGCGTCATCCCACAGGGGTGGGGTGCCCATCGAATCCGAGCCCCCGACCGCGATGGTGAACGGGTCATACGCCGGATTCGCCAGGCCGGGTGCACCGGAGCCCTTCTGGTATCCGCTGTTTCCAGCGGCGGCCACGACCACGATGCCGCGCTTCCAGGCCTGTTCGATGGCGTAGGCGAGCGGGTCCACCTGGTAGGCCTGCGTCGTGTTGGTGCCATACGAGATGCTGAGAACCCGGATGTTCAACCCATCCGAGTTGCGGTGCTGGACGACCCAGTCGATGGCCGCGATCACCTGAGAGACGTCCACCCCACCATCGGCCACGCCGACCTTGATGCTGACGATTCGGGCGTCGGGGGCGATGCCCCGATAGGCCGATGGCGGCGCGCTGGCGTACGGCTGTTGGAGCCCCGAGTCCCGGCCTGCGATGAGCCCGGCCATGAACGTTCCGTGTCCATTGGTGTCCAGGTTGCGGAGTTCGGCGCTCTGCGACTCAAGGGACAGGTCAGGGCCGTAGATGAGCTTCCCGGGCGTGGCGAGACCCTCGACCGGACTGACCCCGGTGTCGATGACCGCGACATCGATACCGGCTCCGGTGTAGCCCGCCTGCCACCACGCGGCGGCGCCGATCCAGTTGGTC
The DNA here is from genome assembly GCA_044866355.1 of Candidatus Limnocylindria bacterium. Lineage (GTDB taxonomy): Bacteria > Chloroflexota > Limnocylindria > QHBO01 > QHBO01 > DASTEQ01. The sequence goes on from JBIOTW010000101.1 coordinate 11,031, forward strand.
GTGTTGGCCATCGAATACGGGTCCGTGGCCGGGTCGTAGCTCGCGGCCAGGGAGGCGGCGGGAGACATGACCGAGGCGAATGTCGCCACGCCGGCCATGGCCGCGGCGAAGCGACGGGGCCGCCTGGGGGTTGGCCGGCCGGACGGGGAAGGCACGCCGGACGGGAAGTACTCCCACGACACGCCGAAGAGGATCCTGAGCCGCCGGCGAATGCCCGCGCGCGACACCGTGGGCATAACAAAAGCGCGGTCGGCGGCGCGGTCGGTTCGACCATCGCCACCCGCGCTTGCGGTCCTGACTGCCTGCATCACTCTCCCCTTGAAGGAAATGATGCGAGGGCATTCTGGCGGCCGGGCTGTCTCGAGGGCGGTATCGAGACCCCTGGCTTTGCGTCCCCACCTCACGGCGGGTTTGCCTTTTTCAGGCCTTCGCCTGGGGTGACGCGCCTCGTCACCTGCGGCGAGGCTACGCCTCCCGGCCCCGAGAGCGACCCCCTCCGGCAGTACTTCCGGGCCTGGTACTTTCGGCGGCCGCCACGCGGATGGCGGCCCGGGCCGTGGCCGGGTCGAAACCACGTCGCACGAGGAACATCCCAAGCCGCTGCAGGGCCTTTGCCTCGTCTGGAATGGGCCGTCCCCGCAGGTGACGCTCGAGCGCGGCGGCCGCTCGCTCCTCCTCGGTCAGCAGCGCCTCGCCGGCGGCCTGGGAACGGAGCTCCTCGAGGACGGCCGGCGGGACACGCTTGGCCCGCAGCTCGGCTTCGAGCGCCATTCGGCCCCGCGGCGCATGCCGGTCCCGCTGGTCGATCCACCACCGGGCGAAGGCCACGTCGTCGACGAGGCCCACGCCGACCAGACGCTTGAGGGTGCCCGAGATGATGGGATCGGTGGCGCCGGCCCGCCGGAGCCGGTGCTCGACTTCCCACCGCGAGCGAGGTCGCGCGCCGAGGAAGCGGCCCGCGATCTCGAACGCCTGCTCAGCGTCCGGAGGAGGGCGCGGCTCGCCGGCCGCCCGGCGGCCGCCTCGCGCGCCGCGCATCTGGCCTCAGGTTGTCTCGGGCTCCGCTTCCGCCTTCGCCTCGGGTGCGCCCACGTCGCCAACCACGATGGCGGCCACGCGACCGCGAATCTCGTCCTCGATCGTATCGGCCATGCGCGGGTTGGCCTTCAGGAACTCGCGGGAATTCTCCCGCCCCTGGCCCAGGCGGGTGTCGCCATAGTTGAACCAGGCACCGGTCTTGGACAGCACGCCCGACGCGATGCCGACGTCCAGCAGCCCGCCCTCACGACTGATGCCCTCGTTGTAGATGATGTCGAACTCGGCGACCCGGAATGGCGAGGCGACCTTGTTCTTGACGACCTTGACCCGGGTCCGGCTCCCGAACGCATCGGTCCCGTTCTTCAGGGTCTCGATGCGGCGGATGTCCAACCGAATGGAGGCGTAGAACTTCAGGGCGCGCCCGCCCGGGGTGGTCTCCGGGTTGCCGAACATGACGCCGATCTTCTCCCGCAGCTGGTTGGTGAAGACCAGGGCCGTGTTCGAGCGGCTCACCGCGCCGGTCAGCTTGCGAAGGGCCTGGCTCATGAGGCGCGCCTGGAGGCCCACGAAGGAGTCCCCCATCTCGCCCTCGATCTCGGCCCGCGGTACCAGGGCGGCGACCGAGTCGACGATCACGACGTCAACACCGTTACTGCGGATCAGGGTCTCGGCGATCTCCAGCGCCTGCTCCCCAGTGTCCGGCTGTGACACGAGCAGGTCGTCCACGTTGACGCCCAGGTTGCGGGCGTAGATGGGATCCAGGGCGTGCTCGGCGTCGATGAACGCCACGATTCCCCCCAGCCGCTGAGCATTGGCGGCGATGTGGTAGCAGAGCGTGGTCTTGCCGCTCGACTCCGGGCCGAAGATCTCCGTGATCCGGCCGCGCGGGACGCCGCCCACGCCGGTCGCCAGGTCGAGCGAGATGGAGCCGGTGGGGATGACGTCCACCGCCAGCTTGGCCCCGGTGTCGCCGAGCCGCATGATCGAGCCCTGCCCGAACTGCTTCTCGATCTGGAGGATCGCGGCGTCCACTGCGCGGGCGCGCTCGCCGTTGGCCTTGGTCTGGGGAGCGGCCGCGGTGGCGTCCATGCGATATCCGTGTTCCTTCCTGGCTGTCCGGGTGGGTGCGCGGGTCACCCGGCGTCGGGCTCGTCGCGCGGCTTGCGCCGGGGCTTGATGACCTCCACCGTCATCGGCTCATAGACCATGGGCGGAGCGGCTTTGTGGGCCTTGTCCTTGTCCTTGGGCTTGCGCTTGGGCTGTTTCTTGGGGCGGTCTCGGTTTCCCATTCGCCTTCACTCGTCCACGCGGGCCCCCGAGGCAGGCTCAGTCTCGGAGTAGGCCTGTATCGGTCCATTACCACTCGATTGCGGGTCTCCGCTGGGAGCCGCGAACTGGCTCGTCACGCGGTCGCGAAGGGCCTGGTAACCGCCATCGCGGAGCCCCTTCCGGATGGCCCGCATCAGGTCGAGAGTATAGGTGAGGTTGTGGACCGAAGTGAGCCGATGCACGAGCAGCTCTCCGGCCCGGAAGAGGTGGGCCAGGTAGGCGCGGGAGAAGGTCCGGCAGGTCTCGCAGGTACAGGCCGCGTCCACTGGTCGCGGGTCGTCCAGCACATCCGCGTTTCCCAGCCGCAGGCGTCCCTGGGACGTCCACAGCTGACCGTGGCGCGCCAGCCGGGTGGGTAGCACGCAGTCGAACAGGTCCACCCCATGCTCAATGGCGACGAAGAAGTCCTCCGGCGACCCCACGCCCATGAGGTAGCGTGGCCTCGAATCCTCCGCCAGGACATCCCCCACGACCTCCAGTGCATCAGCCATCTCGGCCTTCGACTCCCCCACCGACAGGCCACCGATCGCGATGCCGTCGAAGGGCAGGGCCGCGACCGCTCGAGCCGACTCGGTCCGCAACGAGGCGTCCACTCCGCCCTGGATGATGCCGAAGACGGCCTGGTCCGACCGCTGGCGGGCCTCGTGAGAGCGCCGCGCCCACGCGTGAGTGCGGGCCATCGCCTCCCGCAGCTTCCCAGGCGACGCGCCGGCGCCAACGAGGTGGTCCAGGACCATGGCGATGTCGCTGCCCAGCGCCTCCTGGATGGCGATCGCCCGCTCCGGCGTCAGGCGCTGCGCCGAGCCGTCGAGGTGCGACGCGAAGGTGACCCCGTCGTCGTCGACGGTGCGCAGGTGCCCCAGGCTGAAGATCTGGAACCCGCCCGAATCGGTCAGGATCGGTCCGTCCCAGGCCATGAACCGATGCAGCCCGCCCAGGCGCGCGATGCGGTCCTCGCCGGGTCGCAGCGACAGGTGGTAGGTGTTGGCCAGCAGGATCTGGGTGCCCGCCGCCCGCAGGTCGGCCGGGGTGACGGCCTTGACGCTGGCCTGCGTACCAACCGGCATGAACTGCGGCGTCTCCACGGCCCCATGCGCGGTCTCGAGGGTGCCGAGCCGGGCGCGACCGATGGCGGTGCGGGTCGGGGTGAAGCGGATGGGTGGCGGCACGGGCCGAGGATACCGGCCGCTCCCTAGACGATGAGCATCGCGTCCCCGAACGAGTAGAACCGGAAGCCCGAGGCCAGCGCGGCCCGGTACGCGGCGAGGAGTGTGTCTCGAGCTTCGAGTGGGCCGCTGCCGGACATCCCGTCCTGGACAAAGGCGGTCACCAGGAGCAGCAACGAGCTGCGGGGCAGGTGGAAGTTCGTGACCAGGGCGTCCACCGATCGGAAGGCGTACGGCGGGACGACGTACAGGTCGGTCCAGCCGCCCGTGTCACCGGTACGGGCCATGGTCTCGAGGACCCGGGTGGTGGTCGTGCCCACCACCACCACGCGGCCGCCGGCGGCCTTGGTGACGACGATGTTCGACCGGGTGGATGCCGGGACCTCGTACCACTCGCGGTGGATGTGGTGCTGGTCGACGTAGGTGCCGTCCAGGGGCTGGAATGTGTCGAGCCCCACGTGGAGCGTCACGGTCGCACGCCGGATACCGGCACCCTTCAGGTCGTCGAGGAGGCCGGGGGTGAAGTGGAGTCCGGCCGTTGGAGCGGCGACCGAGCCGGGCGGCTCGGCATAGACCGTCTGGTAGCGGTCGTCGGGAGCAGCTCGCAGCGTGATGTACGGAGGGAGCGGCATCTCCCCGGCCGCAGTCATCACCGCGTCCGCGTCGCGTGGGAGCTGCACGGCTCGTGTCCCCTCGCCCACCCGCTCCCCGATGACCAGCTCGTCCCCGGAGGCCAGCCGGACGGTGGCCCCGACCTGCAGACGGCGCGAGGGACGAACGAGTGCCTCCCACCGACCGTCGGACAAGGGTCGCAGCAGGAGGACCTCCGCCGCTCCCCCGCCGGGCCGCTGGCCCCGCAGCCGAGCCCGCAGGACGCGGCTGTCGTTCACCACCAGCAGGTCGCCGGGATGAAGCCACGTGCCGATGTCCGCAAAGCGCGCCTCGGTGAGCGCCGGCTCACCGGGCCGCGACGCGGCTCGATCCAGGATCAACAGGCGGCTCGCATCCCGGGGCTCGGCCGGTGTCTGGGCGATGGCCGCAGTCGGCAGGTCGTAGTCGAAGTCGTCAACCCGCAGCCGCGCGCCGTCGTCGGTCACGGCAAGAGGCTAGCCGGATTCGAACCTGGGAAGCACGACGCCCGGCCGGGTGGCCCGGCCGGGCGCCATCGGTCTGGATGGACTAGATGTACGTCTGGATCAGCGCCTGGGCGAAGTACACCAGGAACGCCACGAAGACGATCCACATCAGCCAGTGGACTTCAGCCCACGTGCGGGTGACGATTTTCAGGAGGACCCACATGACCAGACCGGCACCGATACCAATCGTGATGGTGAAGGTCAGCGGCATGAGGATCATGATCAGCAGCGCCGGCAACGCGATGACCATGTCGCGGGCATTGATCTCACCGATCTGGGTGAACATCAGATAGCCCACCAGGACCAGGGCCGGAGCCGTGGCCGCCAGCGGGATGATCTGGACGACCGGCGCCAGGACGATCGCGGCCAGGAAGAGGAGGCCGGTGACGACCGAGGTAAGCCCGGTCCGTCCGCCGTCGCCCACACCGGCGGCGCTCTCGATATAGGTCGTGTTGGAGCTGATGCCGGCCGCGCCTCCGACGGCGGCCGCCAGGCCGTCGACGAACAGGACGCGTCCGACGCCAGGAACCGACCCGTCTTCCTCGGTGAGGCCCGCTTCGGCGGCGATGCCGGTCACGGTGCCCATCGTGTCGAAGAAGTCGCTGAGCATGATCGTGAAGATGGCCAGGACAGCGGCCAAGACTCCGGCCTCAATCGTGAAGATGCCGCCCAGGTCCTGGAGGCCGAGGCCCAGGGTGCTGAAGTTGGGGGTGATGGTGAACGTGTCCGGAATCGGCTGGACGCCGGTAAGGATGGCGAGCACCGTGGTCGCCGCGATGCTGATGATCAAGGCTCCTTTGACCTCGAGGGCCCACAGCGCGGCTGTGATCAGCAGGCCCGCCAGGAAGACGAACTGGGCGGTCGTGGTTGGGAACTGGAAGGCCAGGGGTGGAGGTGGCGGGGCGAACTCGGGCGTGACGCCGACGATAAGCCCGCCGTTCCAGAAGCCGATGAACAGGATGAACAGCCCGATGCCGACCCCGATGGCCCGCTTCAGGCCGAGCGGCACCGCGTTCATGATCGCCTCCCGGAGGCCGACCACGACCAGCAGGGTGATGATCAGACCCTCGATGACGATCACGCCCATGGCCTGGGCGGGGGTCATCCCGATCGCGGTCAGGCCGAACGCCACGGCGGCGTTCAGTCCCAGCCCAGCGGCGAGGGCAAACGGATAGTTGGTGATGAGCCCCATCGCGAGTGTCATGACGCCGGCCACCAGCGCCGTCCCCGCCGCCACGGCGACCGCATCAAGACCCAACGGCCCGGCGATGATCGCCGGATTGAGGGCCACGATGTAGACCATCACCAAGAAGGTGGTAACGCCGGCCCGTATCTCGGTGCCGGCCGATGTACCCCGTTCGTGGAACTTGAAGAACGAAGCTAATGCTTCCACGCTGAAGGGGACCCTCCTCGCTCCCTGGGCCGACGCCGCACCAAGGGCTGGGTGCGTGACGCGACCCGGAGCCGGATCGTACCCGGCGCAGTACGCAACGTCGGGCGATTTCTGCGCACCCGCCCGGCAGACCTCAGCGCATCAGCAGGTTCGCCACGATGGTCAGGCCAATCGACACCAGGATCATGGTTCCGAGGGGGATGAAGATTGCGCCCCGCTCGCCCTGGATCGTGATGTCGCCCGGAATCCGAACCCCCAGCCAGGCCGCGCCGCCGACCAGGACCAGGACCACCCCAATGAGGACGAGGATGCGCCCGAGCTCGGGGGTCATGCTTCGTCGAAGAGGCCCGGCTGCTCGCCGGCCACGGCGGCGGCGGCCTCGGCCGGGGGCGTGAGCCCCAGATGGGCCCACGCGCCGGGGGTCAGCTGCCGGCCGCGCGGAGTGCGAGCCAGCAGCCCGGCCTGGATGAGATATGGCTCGACCACGTCCTCGATGGTCTCGACCGGCTCGCTGATGGTGGCGGCCATGGTCTGGAGCCCAACCGGGCCGCCGGCGTGGTGTTCGGCGATGGCGGTCAGCAACTGGCGATCCAGCGCATCGAGTCCCCGCTCGTCGATGTCCAACAGTCGCAGGGCGGCCTCCGAGGCCGCCACCGTGGCTCGCCCGTCGCCATCTCCGCGGACCTGGGCGTAGTCACGCACCCGCTTCAGCAGCCGGTTCGCGATGCGCGGCGTCCCTCGGCTCCGCCGCGCGATCAGCTGAGCCGCCTCGTCATCCAAAGGGATGTCCAGGATGCCCGCGCTGCGATGGAGGATGGTCACCAGGTCGGGATCGGTGTAGTAGTCCAGGCGGTGGGTCACGCCGAACCGGTCGCGCAGCGGGCCGGTGATGCTGCCCACCCGGGTCGTGGCCCCGATGACCGTGATCGGCTCGATCTGGAGGCGCACGGTGCGGGCGCCCGGCCCCTTTCCCAGCACGATGTCGAGCACGAAGTCCTCCATCGCCGGGTACAGGACTTCCTCGACGACGTGCGAGAGCCGGTGGATCTCGTCGATGAACAGGACGTCGCCGCGCTGGAGGCCGGTGAGGATGGCGGCCAGGTCGCCCGCGCGCTCGATGGCCGGTCCAGACGTGGTCCGCAGCTGAGCGCCCAGCTCGCCGGCCACGATGGTTGCCAGGGTCGTCTTCCCCAGGCCCGGCGGCCCGTACAGGAGGATGTGGTCCACCGGCTCCGACCGCTGCCGCGCGGCGTCGATGAGGATGGCCAGGTTCTCCTTGATCCGCTCCTGCCCGGCGAACTCGTCCAGGCGGCGCGGCCGAACGGTCGCCTCGAGGGTGCGCTCTTCCTCGAGGACCTCGGCGCTGCCGACCCGTTCGATGGTCATGACCCGAGTCTAGCCCTCCAGCCGCTCGAGGTCGGCTGCCGTGTCGACATCAGGGGCATGTGCGTGCACCGGAACGGCCTGCACCAGCTCGGGATTCCTTCCGAACACCTCCCGCAGACCGATGTCGCCGGTCAGCGTCGCCACCACGGGAAACGCCTCGGGCTCGATGAGCACCGGCGGCGCCAGGCGGCCGCCGGCTTGGGCGGCCAGAATCGGCCGCGCTCCGCGGGCGGCGAGGACGGCCGCCACAGTTTCCTGAGCCAGGGTGGGCTGATCCACGAGCAGCACCAAGGCTGCGAGCCCCGGTGGCACCGCCTCGATGCCGAGCCGCAGGGACGAGCTCAATCCCCGGTTCGGATCCGAGTTGACGACCGCCACGACGCCGGCGGGGATAGGGCTGCCGCTCGAGATCACCGCAAGCACCGGGGCGAGCCCGGCCATGCGGGCGACGTCCACCACGTGGGCAAGCAGGGTTCGGCCGTGGAGCTGCGCGCCGGCCTTGGATCCACCGAAGCGGCGACCCAGGCCCGCGGCCAGAATCACCGCCGCCACCTTCGATCCTCCGGCCATCGGACGCATACTGGACTCATGATCGACGAGGCGCTGGCGGCCCTGCGCAACTGGCGCGGCGAGGGCCGGGACGCGGCGTTGGCGACCGTGATTCGGGTCGAGGGGTCCGCGCCACGGGGCGTGGGAGCCAAGCTGGCGGTAAGTGCCGAGGGGCTCATGGCCGGCTCGGTCAGCGGCGGGTGCGTGGAAGGCGACGTCGTGGAGCACGCGCGCGCGGCGCTGCACAGCGGCGAGCCGGTGTTGCGCCGATACGGCATCAGCGACGAGCAGGGACTGGACGTGGGCCTCATGTGCGGCGGCAGCATCGAGGTGCTGATCGAGCCGATGCGCGGGCAGGCCGCGTCGCTGGTGGAGCTCTTCACCGCCCTCATTGAAGCCGGCAAACCAGCCGCCCGGGAGATCGGGGTGGATGGCGCGCCACTGGGCACCCGCCGCGTCCTGGACGGCGAGCTGGCTGCGACCGCCGAGGATCGACCGGACGCGGTCTACGACCGGGCCCTGCCGGCGCCCCGGGTCTGGATCGTGGGGGCCGGCCACGTCGCCGAGCACGTGGCCGCGTACGCGGGCCGTGCCGGGTTCGCTCCGCTGGTGGTCGACCCGCGACGCCTCTTCGCCGAGCAGCCACGCCTCGAGGGGCTGGAGGTCATCGCCGACTGGCCGGACCGCGCCTTCGCAGATCGGGGCCTTCTTCCCGATGACGCCGTGGTCGTCCTGTCTCACGACCCGAAGATCGACGAGCCGGCGCTCGTCGCGGCGCTGAACGCCGACGTCGGCTACGTGGGTGCCATCGGCAGCCAACGGGCCCAGGCAGACCGGGCCGCCCGCCTCCGAGCTGCCGGCGTGGACGAGCGCCAGCTGGCCCGGCTGCGTGCTCCGGTCGGCCTGGACCTGGGCGGACGGGAACCGGCGGAGATCGGTCTGGCCATCGTGGCCGAGCTGGTCGCCGCGCGCCATGGCCGCGCCGGCGGACCGATGCCCCGCGCGACCGGCGGCGCGTGACCGACCTCCTCATCACCGGCGGGACGCTGGTAGATGGCAGCGGTTCGCCAGGCCGTAGCGGGACGCTGGCGGTGGAGGACGGCCGCGTCCGGCTTCTGGACGATGGCGCGCAGACACCGGCAGCCGCGCGGGAAATCGATGCAACGGGACTCGTCGTAGCGCCGGGCTTCATCGACCTTCACTCGCATTCCGGCCTATGGCTACTCCACGAGCCGCTTCACGAGCCCAAAGTCCGGCAGGGCGTCACCACCGAAGTGATCGGGATCGATGGGCTGTCGTACGCGCCGATGCGACGGGCGGCCGACCTGGAGGCCCTGTACGAGATGAACGCCGGGCTGGATGGGCGGCCGGAGGTGGCGCTGGACTGGGACACGGTGGCCAGCTACCTGGGGTGCTTCGACGGTCGCGCGGTCAATGTCGCGCTCCTGATCGGGAACTCGGCCCTTCGCATCTGCGCCATGGGGTGGGAGGACCTCCCGGCCGACGACCTGGCCATGGCCGATATGCAGGCCATGCTGCGCGAGGGCATGGCGGAGGGGGCTTATGGGGTGTCGAGCGGCCTCGACTACCCGCCCGGGTCGTACGCGACGACCGAAGAGCTGGCGGCCCTGACCGCGACCGCCGCCCAGAACGGCGGCTTCTACCACACCCATGTCCGATACGAGCTGGGCGACCGATATCTCGACCCGTTCCGCGAGGCGCTGCGGATCGGCGAGATGGCGGACGGGCCGGTCCACCTCACCCACTTCTACCATCGCCAGACGTATCCAGGCGGGTATGAGCCGATGCTGGCGCTGGTGGACGACGCGCGCGCTGCCGGCCGGGACGTGACCTACGACACGTATCCGTACGAGTGGGCCTCGACGCGGCTGCTCATCCAGCTTCCGCAGTGGGTCCAGGCCGGCGGGCCGGGCCCGCTCAAGGATCGCCTGGCCGACGCCGGGATCCGGAAGCGGTTGCGCGACGAGATCCACGCCCACGGGCCGGTGCATGGCGCACCTCGGAATTGGGGTGACGTCCGGCTCGGAGCATTCGCCGCTGAGTCCAACCAGCCTTGGGAAGGCTTCACCCTGGCCGACGTCAGTCGCGAGCTGGGCATCGACCCGGTCGACGCCCTGTGCGACCTGCTGGTCGCCGAGGATCTGCGCCTCAACCAGGTCACGCCAGGGCCCTGGACCGAGACACTCCCCCATTTCGTGGCCCACCCGACCGGCATGGTGGGCACCGACTCGACCTTCATCGGTCTGAAGCCGTCACCCCGGACCTACGGCTCGTTCCCGCGGATCCTGGGCCAGTTCGTCCGCGACGAGCGGCGCCTCTCGCTGGAGGAGGCGGTCCGGAAGATGACCTCCGCACCGGCCGCACGGCTCGGCCTCCGCGACCGCGGCCTGCTCCACAATGGATATGTCGCCGACCTGGTCGTGTTCGACCCGGCCCGCGTGCGGTCCAACGCGACCTACGAGGAACCCCGTCAGTTTCCCGACGGGATCGAATACGTGGCGGTCAACGGCACCCTGGTGGTGGACGGTGGCCGGCACACCGGCGCGCTGCCGGGGCGCGCCCTGCGCCACGGACGGGACTAGATACCATTCGGGCGTGAGCACGCCTGCGCCGCCCGACACCCCGCTTCTCCTGGCGCCGGGGACCATCGCGCCCGGTCGCGCTCGGCCCGCGCTCCCGCTGCGCCGCGAGGGGCCGGAGAAGCTCACCGGTCTGGCCAAGTACGCCGACGACCTCGTCTTCCCGGGAGCCTGGTACGGCGCCACGGTCCGCTCGACCGAGCCGCACGCCAAGCTGCTGGGCATCGGCCTCGACCCGGACTTCGACTGGTCGAAGGTGGTGGTCCTGACCGCGGACGACATTCCCGGAGACAACGTCGTGTCGCTGATCAAGGACGACCAACCGGTCCTGGTGCCGGTTGGCGGCGAGATCCAGCACCAGGCCGAGCCGGTATGCCTGCTCGCGGCTCCCGACCGCGAGCTGCTCCGGGTCGCCAAACGCCACGTCACGCTCCGCACCGAGCGACTGCCCGCCATCTTCGACCCGCTCCAGTCGACCCGCGAGTTCGCCCACTTCGACCTGGCCAAGGGCGACGTGGAGGCCGGGCTGGCCGCCGCCGACCTGGTGATCGAGGGCGAGTACCGGGTCGGCCACCAGGAGCAGCTGTACATCGAGAACCAGGCCATGATCGCCGTACCCCGGCCCGACGGTGGGATCGAGGTCCACGGCTCGATGCAGTGCCCGTACTACATCCACGCCGCGCTCAAGCGCGCCCTGAACCTGACCGATGCCCAGGCCGTGGTCATCCAGGCCGAGACGGGCGGCGGCTTCGGCGGCAAGGAGGAGTACCCCTCGATCATCGCCATCCACGCCGCACTGCTGGCCCAGCGGGTGGGCAAGCCGGTGCGTCTGGTGTATGACCGCCACGAGGACATCAGCGCCACGACCAAGCGCCACCCGGCGTGGGTGCGGCATCGGACCGGGGTGAACCGCGACGGGGAGCTGGTGGCCCAGGACATCGACGTGGTCATGGATGGCGGCGCCTACGTGACCTTGAGCCCCGTCGTCCTCAGTCGCGGCACGATCCACGCCGGCGGCCCGTACGACTGCCCGAACGTTCGAATCCGGGGGCGGGCGATGGCCACCAACACCCCGCCCAACGGCGCGTTCCGTGGCTTCGGCGCGCCGCAGACCGAGTTCGCGGCGGAGACCCAAGTCAACCGCATCGCCGAACGGCTGGACCTCTCCCCGCTTGCGCTCCGCCGGCGTTGGGTGTATCGCGAGGGCGACGTCACGCCCACCGGACAGCTGCTGCGCGAGAGCGTGGCCGGCCTCGAGGTGCTGGAGGCTGCGGCCCAGGCCAGCGAGTACGAGGGCGTCGCGGCCCACACCAAGAAGGCCCGCGCCCAGCGGTCCGAGGAGGCGCGAAGTGCGCGGGGCATCGGCCTCGCGCTGGCCTGGCATGGTGCCGGCTTCACCGGCTCGGGCGAGGTGCATCTGGCCAGCGTGGCGTCCCTCGAGTTGACCGATGACGGGAGGATTCGGATCCTCACCGCGTCGACCGAGATGGGCCAGGGCACCAAGACCATCTTCCCCCAGCTCGTGGCGGAAGCCCTGGAGGTGACGCCGGACGAGGTGGAGATCGCACCCCAGGACACGTCCATCGTGCCGGACTCAGGCCCCACCGTGGCATCCCGCACGGCGATGGTGGTGGGCGGCCTGCTGATCAACGCCGCCCGACGGCTGCGCGCCCAGGTCGAGGAGGACACCGGCGGATCGTTCGCTGACACCTATCGGTCCTTCGCGGCCGAGCACGGGAGCCTGCGCGTGGACGAGCAGTTCCAGCCCTACCCGGGAATCAGCTTCGACGACGCGACCTACACCGGGGACGCGTACCCCTGCTTCGGGTGGGCGTGCGCGGTGGCGGAGGTCGAGGTCGACCTCGACACGGGCGAGGTGACGGTTCGGGACGTGGTGAGCGCCGACGAGATCGGACACGTCATCCACCAGGTTCTGGCCGAGGGCCAGGTCGAAGGCGGCTCACTCCAGGCAGTGGGCTACGCGACGATCGAGGAGGTCAAGCTGGTCGACGGCCGCTACCAGAACGACCGACTGGCGACGTACCTCATCCCCACCGCCATGGACGCTCCGCGCATCACGTCCATCCTGCTCGAGCACCCGTACAGCGGCGCTCCGCACGGGGCCAAGGGCGTGGGCGAGCTGCCCATGGACGTCGTGGCGCCGGCGGTGGTGGCCGCCATCCACGACGCCACGGGCGCCTGGATCATCAACCTCCCCGCCACGCCGGAGCGGGTGCTGGCCGCGTTGACCGGCTCGACGCCGCCCGGGCCGCCTGGCATCAGCGCGGAGCGTGGTCCGGAGCCGGCCACATGACGTACCGCCTGACCGTGAACGGGGTGGCCACCGAGGTCGAGGCGCCCGGCATGCGCCGCCTCCTCGACGTCCTGCGCGAGGACCTGGGCCTGACCGGAACCAAGGAGGGGTGTGGCGAGGGTGAGTGCGGAGCCTGCTCGGTGGTGGTCGACGGGGCGGTCGTGGATGCGTGCCTGGTGCCGCTCTGCCAGGTCGACGGCGCCCAGGTCGACACGGTCGAAGGATTGGCGGATGACACGGGTCTCAACACGCTGCAGGCCGCGTTCCTGGAGATGGGCGGCGCCCAGTGCGGGATCTGCACGCCCGGCATCCTCATGGCCGCCGAGGCGTTCCTGGCCAGCGGGGTGGTGGCCTCCGAGTCCAATGTCCGCGAGGCGATCGCCGGCAACCTGTGCCGCTGCACCGGCTACACGAAGATCATCGACGCCATCCTCCTGGCCGATGCCCGCCGCCGAGGCATGGCCGAGGCGGAGGCCTGACCGATGCCCGCTGAGCCCCCGGTCGAGAGCCCGGAATCACTGGCTGACGCCTACCGCCTCCTGACCGATGGCGGCGCGTCCGCCTGGCGGCCACTGGCCGGAGGGACCGACCTCATGGTCCAGATTACGGGCGAGCTCGGACCACCACCGGATCGGGTCCTGGACATCTGGGGACTGAAGGAGCTGCGTGGCATCAATCTGGACGGCGACGAGCTGGTGATCGGCGCGTTGACGACCTACACCGAGCTGCGCGCCTCCGCCCTGGTGGGTGAGCTGCTGCCCGCGCTGGCCGTGGCGTCCGCCACGATCGGGGCGGCGCAGATCCAGAATCGGGGCACGGTCGGGGGGAATCTGGTCAACGCCTCGCCCGCCGGCGACACGCTCCCCATCTGGCTGGCCACCGACTCTCAGGTGGTGTTGGGGAGTGCCGCCGGCGAGCGTTCGGTTGCCGCGGTGGACTTCTTCACCGGCTATCGGGAGACCGCGCGGCGCGACGACGAGCTGGTGCTGCGGGTCCGTGTCCCGCTCCTCCCCCGCCGCCACGTCCGGTTCCGCAAGGTCGGCACCCGTCGCGCACAGGCCATCAGCAAGGTGGTCATGGCCCTGTCGTGGCTCACCGGCGACGACGGCGCGTGGACCGACACCCGGGTAGCCCTCGGCTCGGTGGCGGCCATCCCGGTCCGCGCCCGGTCGGTCGAGGCCGCCCTCGATGGCCAGCATCCGGTCCACGCCACGGCCGACGCCGCGGTGGCCGCCCTGGAGGCCGAGATCCAGCCCATCGACGACGTGCGGTCCTCGGCCGATTACCGGCGCTTGGTGGCGGGCCGCGTCCTCCGTCGTCTCATCCGCGAGGAAGGCGGCTGGTGAGCCGATGACGGAGACAAGGCCGATGACAGAAGCGGCGCATGGCACCGTCACGCTCCTGTTCGTGGACATCGCCGGCTCGACCCGGATGCTCGCCGAGCTGGGAGATGCATACGGCGCCGTGCTGCGCGACTACCGCCGCCTCATGATCGCGGCCGCCGAAGCGGAGCAGGGCGTCCTGGTCGACACCGCCGGGGACGGGCTGTTCCTCTCGTTTCCCTCGGCCCGCGGAGCGCTGACCGCGGCGATCGCCGCGCAGCGCTCATTCCGCGACCACGCCTGGCCGGCGAGTGCCAGCGTCGAGGCGCGGATCGGGATCCATACCGGCGAGCCGGTCACGGACGACGACATGCTGGTGGGCCTGGACGTGCACCGCGCCGCGCGGATCTGCGCAGCCGGCCATGGCGGCCAGATCCTGCTGTCGCTCACCACCCACGATCTGCTGCGGGGCGAAGCCCCCGGTGGCACCCAGCTCCGCGACCTCGGGGAGCATCGGCTCAAGGACCTCACCCACCCCGAGCGGGTCTTTCAGGCCAGCGCCCCGGATTTGCCAGCCGATTTCCCGCCGCTGCGATCACTCGAGAATTGGCCGAACAACCTGCCTCGCCAGCTGTCGAGCTTCGTCGGTCGGATCGAGTCTCTCGGGGAAGCTGGAGAGCGCCTGGCCGCGACTCCGCTGCTGACCTTGACCGGCCCGGGCGGCGTGGGCAAGACGCGGCTGGCCCTGGAGGTGGCGGCGCGATCCATGGACTCGTTCCCCGACGGCGCCTGGGTGATCCCGCTTGCCAGCCTGGGCGACGGGTCCCTGGTCGCGGAGACGGTGGCCGCCACGCTTCGGATCAAGGAGCAGCCCGGAATTCCCATCCTCACCACCCTGGGCCATCAGCTCGAGGAACGCCGCCTCCTGCTCGTCTTCGACGACTGCGAGCACGTGCTCGACGACGCGGCACGGGTCGTCGACCACCTTCTCCAGCGATCCTCCGAGCTGCGGGTCATGGCCACCAGTCGCGAGGCGCTCGGGATCACCGGAGAGAGCCTCTACCCGGTCCCCTCGATGGACCTTCCGCCGGAGGACGGCTCGGTGGAGGAGCTGTCCGAGTCGGAAGCGGTTCGGCTCTTCGTCGCGCGCGCGCAGGCGATTCAGCCGGGATTCGAGCTCAACGATCGAAACGCGGGCGCGGTGGTCCAGATCTGCCGCCGCCTGGACGGCATTCCGCTGGCGATCGAGCTGGCGGCGGCCCGGGTCAAGGCCCTGCCGCCCGAGCAGATCGCCGCGCGCTTGGACGATCGCTTCCGGCTTCTGACTGGCGGTGACCGGCTGGCCCTTCCGCGCCATCGGACGCTCAAGGCGGCCATGGACTGGAGCTTCGACCTCCTGACCGATGCCGAGCGGGCCCTGTTCGTGCGCCTGTCCGTCTTCAGTGGGAGCTTCGGGTTGGAGGCGGCGGAGGCGGTTGGCGGCGGACCGGGCGTCGAGCTGGGCGACGTCCTGGATCTCCTGAGCCGCCTCATCGATCGGTCGCTGGTGGTGGTCGAAGAGCGCGCCGGCGAGGCGCGCTATCGGCTGCTCTTCACCGTCCAGCAATACGGCCAGGAGCGACTCGCGGCGGAGGACCCGACAGGGGAGGCCCACGCCCGTCATCGCGACTACGTGCTCCAGCTCGTGGAACGCGTGGCCCCTTCGCTGTTCGTTGGACCCGCCGCCGGTCCCTCGCTCGATCGGCTCGCACTCGAGCACCAGAACATTCGGGCCGCGTTGCAGTGGAGCGAAGACGATCCGGACGGCGCCGGCCCCGAGCTTCGCCTGGCCGCCAACCTGTGGAGGTACTGGGAGATTGCCGGTTACCTGGTAGAGGGTCGTGCCTGGCTGAAGCGGGCCCTGGCGCGCACCGATGGCGAGGTTTCGGAGATCCGGGCCAACGCGTGGACCGGCGTCGGCAGCCTTGCCGCGCAGCAGGGCGACCTGGCGGCCGCCATGGCGGCCCACCAGGCGGCGTTGGACATCCACCGTCAGCTCGGCAACCCGAACGGGATCGCCTACGCGAGCACCAACGTGGCCAACGTTGCGGTCGAGCGCGGCGACTTCGCGCGAGCGCGGGAGCTCTACGAGGAATCGATCGCCATGGCCCGGGGCGCCGGCGACGAGCGCGGAGCGGCCTTCGGCCTGCTCAACCTGGCCGACGTGGCGGCGCGCCAGGGCAACGCCGAGGAAGCGCGCGGGTTGTCAGAGGACAGCATTGCCACGTTCCGCGCCGAGCGCGACCTCATGGGCACCGCGCTGGCCCTGGGGCGGTCTGCGACCTTCAGTCTGCGCAACGGAGACACAGCCGACGCCCGCACGCGGCACCAGGAGGCGTTAGAGATCTTCCACCAGCTGGGTGACGGCCGGGGCGTGGCCCGCAGCCAGATGTTCCTGGGCGACATCGCCGCGGTCGAGGGCCAAATGGACGAGGCTGAGCGCCTGTATCTGACCAGCATCCAGCTCCGCCGCGAGCTCGGTGACCGGGCGGGCCTGGCTACCGCTTGCGACCGCCTGGCGCGGATCGCCATCGCTGATCGTCCCGAGCGCGCAGCCACGCTGATGGGCTTCGCCGATGGACAGCGGGATGCGATCGCGGTCTCACTGCCGCCCGCCGACGTGGTCGAGCGGGAACAGGTGCTGGCCGCCCTCGAGGCCAAGCTCGGCAGCGCTACCCTGGCCGCTCTTCGTCAGGCGGGGCGCCCGTTGTCCCTGGATGACGCGCTGCGCGAGACCGCGCCGGCCAGTTAGGCGCCCTCGGTAACCTGCTGGATGTGGTCCGCCAGGAGGCCGTGGGCCTCGCGATGGACGGCTTCCGCCGCTTCGGGGCTGGGCGCCTCGACGAGGCAGAACACCTTGCCCGTGGCCTCGTCGTACCAGTAGCGCAGGTACGAGACGTCGTATTTAGGCCCAACCTCGACGTCCCGCGCGTGTGCCTGCGCCACCGCTTCCCCGGTCAGGCCGGGGATGTGGTCGTGAGTGTCAAGATAGAGCGGCATGTTGGTTTTTCCTCGCGCGGGAGCGACGCCACTTGTATCGCGGCCCATGGTACGGCACCGACACCGAACCGATGAATAGACCGACGCGTG
>JBIOTW010000102.1:0-15086 GCA_044866355.1 Candidatus Limnocylindria bacterium
CCGAGACGCAGTCCGCGCTCCTGGAGCGGGCGGGCGGCAATCCGCTGTACGCCGAGGAGTTCGTCCGGATGCTGACGGACCGCGGGATACTCCAGCACTCGGGGCGCACGTGGCGGATCGTGTCCGACGGTGACATCCCGGTCCCGGACACCGTCCAGGCGCTGATCGCCGCCCGGATGGACACGCTGAGCCCCGAGCGCAAGGCCCTCCTCCACGATGCGGCAGTCGTGGGGCGAACATTCTGGCCTGGCGCCCTGGCGACCATGGGCGGATCGGAGGCAGCCGACGTCGTGAAAGGACTCCACGACCTGCTGCGCAAAGAGCTGGTCCGTCCGGTCCGGCGTTCGAGCATGCAGGGCGAAGACGAGTTCACCTTCTGGCACATCCTCGTCCGCGACGTGGCGTACGCCCAGATCCCGCGGGCCCAGCGGGCGGAGCGCCACCGCAAGGCCGCCGGCTGGATCGAGCGGGCCGCCGGGGAGCGGGTCGGCGACCACGCGGACATCCTCGCCCACCACTACCTCCAGGCCATCGAGCTGGCAGGCGGAGGAGGCAAGACCGATGCCGACCTGCGGGGGTCAGCGGGCCACTACCTGTTCATGGCCGGCGAGCGCGCCATCAACCTCGACGGGCAGCGGGCAACCGCGCTGTATCAGCAGGCCTTGGCTCTCTTGGCACCTGATCATCCCGACTATGGGAATGCGCGCCTGAGTCTGGGCTGGGCGCTGTTCGTCACAGGCCGCCAGGCGGAGGCCGCAGTCGAGTTCGAGGCCGCCCAAACCGCGTTTTCGGAGCGGGGCGAGCGCATCCGCATGGCAGAGGCCATGACTGCCCGGGCGATGGGAATTCGGCACTTGAACCGCATGGACGAGGTGCGCGCGCTCCTGGCCGAAGCGCGCGAGATCCTGGAGGCCGAGGAGCCGGGAGTCGAGCTGTCACGCGTGTACGCGGGGTTGGGTGGCGATGCCATGCTGGCCTCGCGCTACGCCGATGCCATGGCCTGGGCGGAAAAGGCGATCGGGCTGGCCGATGCCCTGAATCGACCCGATCTGAAGATCCGACCCCTCCAGCACCGTGGATGGTCCCGGGCGGATTCCCATGACATCGCCGGGGCAATGAGGGATCTTCAGGAGTCCGTCGAGATTGGCCTCCGGATTGGAGAGGCCGGGCAGACGGCCGTTGCCTACAACAACTACGCCGGCATGCGATGGGCGTTCGAAGGATCCGCCGAGGGGCTCGCGACCTACACCGAGGGCATCGACTTCGCGATCCGTCGGGGCCAGGAGGCATCGCGGATCTGGCAGTCGGCCGAGTCCGTGCAGTGCCTGTACGACCTTGGCCGATGGGACGAGGCCGTGGTACGGGCCGAGGAGGTCGAAGCCGAATCGCAGAAGAGGGGGTACTGGACGCAGCCCGCCTCGCTCGCCCGGCCTCCCCACGCACACGTCCTGGTCCTCCAGGGGTCTGTCGCGAATGCCGACCGCGTGGTGGCTGAAAACCTGCCAGCCGCACGAGAGGTGGGCGACCCGCAGCTGATGATCCCCGGGCTGCAGGCCACCGCGCTGGTTGCATTCCATCGAAACGACCGGGAAGGAGTGATCGCGGCGCTCCAGGAGATCGATCAGATAACCTCTCGGACGACTGGCCTGATCGGCTCGGCTGCCGAGGACATCGTTCGACTTGCGGCGAGTGCTGGTGACCTGGATCTCGCGCGTCGGCTCCTGGAGGCCAATCCCGGCCTGCCAGGCCGACCTGAGCACATCGTCGTGACCGGTCGCGCTCTGCTGGACGAGGCCGAGGGTCGGACCTACGAGGCAATGCAGGGATTCCGCGACGCCGCCGAGCAGTGGGCCGGTTACGGGCACGTGATCGAGCAGGGCCGTGCGCTGATGGGCGTTGGGCGCTGCCTGATCGCGCTCGGCCGCCAGCCGGAGGCGATCGGTCCGCTTCGGGAAGCGCGCGAGCTGTTTGCCACGCCGGGTGCGACAGTGCTGGTGGCGGAGGTCGACGACCTCCTGGCCTCGACGACCGCCCGCGCCGGCTAGCTCTTGGCCAAGCCAGTTATCGGTTGCGTATCCACCGTTCCAGATCGGCGCGGTGCACGACACCGAGAACGAGGATGACCCGATCCTGATCGATGCTGTCGAACATCACGCGGTAGTCCCCGATCCGCAGCCGGTGAAACGAGTCAGCGCTGCCACGGATCGTCTTGACCGTCTTTCCACCTCTTCGGCCGGGTCGCGCCGCGTCCTCGGCCAATTTCTCGAGTGCCTGCACCATGCGTGTTCGCAGGTCTGGCGGCAGCTTGCGCAGAACCTT
This sequence comes from Candidatus Limnocylindria bacterium, assembly GCA_044866355.1. GTDB lineage: Bacteria > Chloroflexota > Limnocylindria > QHBO01 > QHBO01 > DASTEQ01. The sequence continues at coordinate 2,320 of JBIOTW010000102.1, forward strand.
GGCTGCGGAGGGCGCTACTTCGACGCGCCAAGGCGTCAGTCGAGGTCCCTCAGCTTGATCGTGCGGCCGCGGGCATAGGCCGCCCGCGCCTGACGGCGCATCCGGACGTATTCGTCGGCGTTCGCCAGGACCAGGTCTTCGGCTTCTTCGATGGGCAGGAGGACCGCGGCTGGACGGCCGCGCTTGGTCACGACGTACGCCGCCCCGCCCTCGACACGGTCGATCACCGCCGACGCAGTTGTCTTAAGCTGCCTAATTCCAATTTCCGCCACGGTGGGAGCCTACCTAGGTGACTACTTGAGTGACTACTTTACCATTAGCCACCCTAGTGGCGGTCCACAGCGCAGCGCTCGCGGCCAGCAACGCCAGCGAGCTGGTCCACACGTTGGGCAGCGCCAGCATCACCCCGATGGGCAGCAGCCAGCCTCGGTCCCATCGGGCCGCGATCACCACCAGGGCCAGCGCCACCGGCAGCCGGACCAGCCACGGCAGCGGCACCACCTGGATCCGCGGATCGGACCCGAGGTTGGCCACCAACAGACCAATCCATTCCGCCCACAGATCGGGGGCTACCAGGACCGATGCGCCCACGATGCCTGCCGTCAGCCCGAGCCCGATGACCACCGCCCGCCACTCCCCACGCACCACGTGCCAGGCCATGCCGATCCCCGGTGTGACCTTGGTGAGCAGCGGGAAGGCCCATGCGCCCGCACCGATCGGCTGGCGTCGAACCGCCAGGACCACGGCCCCGGCCAGGAAGACGTGGATGTTCCCGCGCAGGATGTCGTCCACCACGCCGGGAAAGGCCACCATCCACGGCACGCGCATCCAGAACAGGATCCCGATCGCGAGCCCCGTCCACAGCGCCGCGAACGCCTCCCAGGGGAGCAGGGTGAGCGGGTAGATGAGCTGCGCGAAGGCCGGCGAGTACACGTAGGCCTCGTTCGCGAGCCACGGGATGTCGTACAGGCCGCCGTGCCACGCGTTCCAGATGCCGTAGGCGTCGAACATCGGTCCGTAATCGGGGACCGGCTGGGCGTACGGGACGAGCCGCAGCCAGACCGCTGCGATGTACGCCAGCCCGGCGATCGTCAGCCCATGCCGTACGGCGTCCCATCGGGTGAACCGCCGGCCCGGCTCGGCCCGGGCGACGGTCACGGCAGGTTAAGGTCGGGCTGTTCGTTGATCTCGATGATGGGCTGCTGGAAGGGCCCGCCCAGCGGGAAGTCCAGGATCGGAAGGCTCATGCCGGCCAGCTTCATGCCGCCACCCAGTATCCCGAGAACGAGCAGGAAGGCCAGCAGCAATTTCATTGGTCGCAGCCTACTCCGGCCGCGCAAGACCTCCCACGCGGACATGACCCTGACTGCGACGGATCGGACGCGCCAACGCCAAGATGGGCCCAGACGTTACGGCAGCAGTGGCGCGGGGAGCAGTTCGCACTCGGCGATCAGCGTGTCGACCAGCGCCCTGGCCTCGGTCTCATCGAGGCCGCTGAGGTCCGGCAGGTTTGCCTCCTCGCCGCAGGCTGCCTGAAGGTCGGCCAGCAGCTCGGAGATCAGGTCGTCGGGGAGGATCGGCGGCGGTTCGAGCGGGGAAGGGGCCACCGTTTCGAGCAGAGATGGGGCCGCTTCGCACCCCGCGATCAGCGCTTCGACCAGCGCCCTGGCCTGGGCGTCGTCGAAGCCGCTCAGGTCGGGGAGAGTCGACTCCATGCCACAGGCCGCCTGAAGGTCGGCCAGCAGCTCCGCCAGCAGCTCAGCGTTCAGGTCGTCGGGGAGGACCGGGAGAACAGGGCCGTTACCACCGGGGGGCTCCGGTTGGCTGGCACGGGGCTGCGGCGAAGCATCGCCGGACGGCCCCGTCGAGGGATCCGGGTCGGCGGCAGGCTCCGAGATCGAAGGTGGCGTGAGGTCGAGCAATGGCGCGACGAGCGTTGCCCCGAGGACGCTGGCTACCACGAGGGCCGCGACCGCAAACGCGATCGGTGGGGTCCGGATCAGTCGCCCGACCAAGGCGCTGCGCGGACCGGCCCCCGAGGCGGATGCCCCCACGGCCAACAGCTCCCGCCGACGCAGTCGAAGGGCGTCCGGTGGGGGCAGCCCGCGCGCCGTGGCGCGCAGGAGTTCCGCGACCGGTAGCAGATCGGAGGCGGCGGAGTCCGTTCCGATTCCCGCGAGCTCGCGCTCGAGCGCCTCGGCGGCAGTCAGCCGATGCCTCCGCAGCCACGTCATCGGAGCCACTCCATGCGCTGGCGAAGCGTGGTCACCGCGCGAAACTGGAGCTGGCGCACGGCGTTCGCCGACCGACCCATGACCTGGCTCACCTCGGCCACTGACAGCTCGGCAAAGAAGCGGAGCGCGATCACTTCCTGCTGCTCGGGCGACAGCCTGCGGACGGCCCTCAGGAGCTGCGCCGTCTGTTCACCCCGGACGACGTGCCCGGCTGGGTCACCGGAAGAAGCCAGCCGAGCCTGGACCGGGCCATCGAGCGGGCTGGTCGGCAGTCGGTGCATTCGACGCCCATGGTCGACGACCTTGGAACGCGCGATCCGGAAGAGCCATGCCTCGAACGGCGCTCCTCGCCAGCGGAATTGATGGATGTTCAGGAACGCGGCGGCGAACGTCTCCGCGGCCAGGTCCTCGGCGTCGGCGGGCGTCCAGACCCGGGCCGCGATGTACCGATACACAGGCAGATGAAACTCGTCAAAGATGCGCCCAAAGGCTTCGCCGTCGCCGTTTTGGGCTGCCCGAACCAGCGCTCTTGTGTGCTCCCCGACGTCCGAGCGTCCGGCGCTGCCGGTCGCAACGACGGCCGGGGCCAGGTGCTGCCGCCCCGAGTTTCCCACCGCCCACAACGTGAGGCGGCCAGGCCCTGATGGCGATGGGAAACCTCGCCTACGCCGGGTCGGTACATCCGCCGCTGCACCCGGCATGGCCTTCACCGGATCCCCGATCCGCATCGGCGTCCTCGCCCAAGGTAATGGGATCGGTGCCCTCTGAGGGGACCATCGGCTCAGTAACCGGATGGTGCGAGCGGCGTTCTTGAATCGAGGTTGGGGTACGCGTCCGACTGTGCGGGACGCGTACCCGCTTCAGCTGTAGCCAGCAGCCGGATACCTGGACTGATGGCCCAATAACACGGAGCCCACAGGAGCGTTTCTTCCGATATGTTCGGGCAGGATCGCGCGGAGGACGCCAGGGGCGTGTCGGCCGAAGCGCTGGGGATCTCTGGCCTGTTCGACCACCTCCGAGATGGGGTCGTGGTCGCCGATGACTCGGGCCGCATCGTTCTGTGGAATCCAGCGGCCACCTCGATATTTGGGTACACCGCCGACGAGGCCATCGGTCAGAACGTCGAGATGCTCATCCCCCCTGAGATGCGCAGCCAGCACCGTTCGGGCATCGGACGGTGGCGTGAGACCGGCGCCGGGCGCTTCATCGATTCCAGGCGTCCCCTGGAACTGCCGGCCCGCGCGCGAGACGGGTCGACGGTGCAGGTCGAGCTGACCCTGAGCCCCATCCGCAGCGGCGACACCCAACGCTACGTGATGGCGGTCGTGCGCGACGCCACGGCGCGCAAGGCGCTGGAGGCCGAACTCATCCATCGGAGCCTGCGTGACGAACGCACCGACCTGCCGAACCGCACCCTGTTCCTGGACACGGTGCGACGAGGACTCCTGCACGCCAAGTGGCGGAAGCACGGGCTCGCCGTCCTGGTTGTCGACCTCACCCGGTTCGCGGAGCTGCGCGCCTCGCTCGGCGAGGAGTCCGCCGACAGCCTGCTGGCCCAGGTCGGCGAGCGCCTGGCGCACTCGATGCGCGCCGAGGACCTGGTTGCCCACCTCGAGGCCGATGTGTTCGGGGTCGTTCTGCAGAGCCTCGATTCCGAGGCGGTGGCCGGCGAGACGGCCGATCGCCTGTTGGCCCTGCTCCAGACCCCATTCCACGTCGGTCGCCGGCGAATCGTGCTGAGCGCCAGCATCGGCGTCGCCGTCAGTGACACGCCGCGCCAGCCACCCGAGGAGCTGCTGCGCGACGCGGAGCTCGCCGTGCTCGAGGCGAAGCGCGACGGCCCGGGCGGCTGGCATCGCTACCATCGCTCGATCGCGGTGCCCGTCACAGCCGAGTCACTCGACCTGGTCAGCGACCTGCGCCTGGCCATCGAGCTCGGCAAGTTCGTGGTTCACTACCAGCCGATCCTGCGCCTGGTCGATGGAAGCCTGTATGGGTTCGAAGCCCTTGTCCGCTGGCAGCACCCATCGCATGGCCTCTTGCACGCGCCCGAGTTCGTCGGAGCCGCCGAGCGGCACGGGCTGATCGACCAGATCGATGCCTGGGTCCTGCGTGAAGCATGCCGTCACGGAACCGCCTGGCAGGCAGCGCACCCCGCCGAGCCCCCTCTGACGATTGCCGTCAACCTCTCCCCGAACGAGTTGCGCCAGGCGAGCCTGGCCGATCAGCTCCGGCGCGTGCTGGCCGAGCACCACCTGGCCACCAACAGCCTGCTCCTCGAGATCACCGAGACGACCGCCCTGCTGGACCCGCCTCGTACGGCGGACGTGCTGAACGCCATCCGCGCCATGGGCGTGCGCTTGGCGGTCGACGACTTCGGGGCCGGCAGTCACGCCCTGAGCCACCTGCGCCATCTCCCGCTCGATGCGCTGAAGCTTGACCGCAGCTTCGTGGGCGCCCTGGCTGAACCGCGCACTGCGACGATCGTGGCCGCGGTCATCGGCCTCGCGCATGAGCTCGGGATGGATGTCATCGCCGAGGGGGTGGAAACGACGGACCAGGCACAGCGAATCCGTGAGCTTGGTTGCGACCTGGCACAGGGGTTCCTGTTCTCGCCGGCGCTGCCCGCGGTCGAGGTTGAGGAACTACTGGTAGGGTCGGACGTGCCCGCGGAGACCGCTGCGGTCGCGCTCTAGCCGTCCCGAGGCGAGGCCAGTGGCCTCGAACTGGCCTGCATCCCCGTTGAAGATCCAGCGCAGTCATCGGTTCGGCCCCGGTGACCTGGGCGGTCCTTGACAGGTCAAGTGGGGGCCCGTATTCTATAACGTGGCGCTTCTAGAAGCGGCGTGTTATAAATGCGGTTAACATGACTCCTGACCAGCTCGACTCGGTGTTCAGCGCGCTCGCGGATCCCACGCGGCGGGCGATCCTCGCCCGTCTGACGGAGGGTGATGCGAACGTCGCCGAGCTGGCCGCTCCCTTCAGCGTGTCGCAGCCGGCCATCTCTCGGCACCTCAAGGTGCTCGAGCAGGCCGGACTCATCTCCCGCCACCGCCGGGCCACGGCTCGCCTCAGCCACCTCGAAGCGGACCCGCTCCGCGAAGCCACCGAGTGGCTCGCCAAATACCAGGCCTATTGGGACGAGAGCTATGAGCGGCTCGACGAGCTGCTCGCAAAGCTCAAGGCCAGCCCGCCGAAGACCGACGACGGACGGGACAAGAACTGACCGATCACCAGCAACGGACCGATACAAGAAAGGACCGAACTCATGGCCACCACCAAGATCGACGTTCCCGAGGCCCTGCCGTACGTGGACATTGAGCGCGAGATCGACGCGCCTCGGGACCTCGTCCACCGCGCCTACACAGATCCGGAGCTCCTGCGCCAGTGGCTGGGACCACGCAACCTGACGATGCGGGTGGACAAGTGGGATGTCCGTGACGGCGGCGCCTGGCGCTACGTCCAGACCGAGGCCAACGGCACCGAATGGGCGTTCCACGGCGTCTTCCACGGCCCACAGACCCCGGACCAGATGATCCAGACCTTCGAGTTCGAAGGCGTGCCGGGCCACGTGTCGTTCTCCGAGCTGCGGCTCGAGGAGAAGGACGGCAAGACCCTGGCCAAGACCCACGTCGTCTTCATGTCGATCGAGGACCGCGATGGGATGGTCGCCAGCGGCATGTCGACAGGCATCAACGAGGGCTACGAGCGGCTCGACGAGCTCGTGGCGCGCCTGGTGCCGACGGCCGCCTGATGGACTACAAGCTCGAGGTGGTGGTCGTCCCGGTCTCCGATGTGGATCGGGCCAAGGCCTTCTACGTCGACCAGGTCGGCTTCCACCTCGACGTCGATCGCGCGGTGGGGGATCTCCGGGTCGTGCAGATGACCCCGCCGGGTTCCGCGTGCTCGATCACCATCGGTACCGGCCTGGTTGACTCCAAACCGGGCTCGCTGAAGGGCCTGCAGCTGGTGGTGGCCGACATCGAGGCCGCCCAGGCCGATCTCAGGTCCCGCGGGGTGGAGGTCAGCTCTGTCCAGCACCACGACGGGTCCGGCTTCGCCGAGGGCAAGGGCGGGGACTGGAACTCGTTCATCTTCTTCAACGACCCGGACGGCAACGCCTGGACGGTCCAGGAGAGCCCAAGGAGTCGCGCCTAGCTCCGCTCCTTGCGCGACGCCTCCGGCTCGGGGAGCCAGGCTCCTTCCGGCAGCGTGAGCCAGTCCTCGTCCGCCCCCAGCTCAGCGACCGCCCGCTCCACGCTCGCGAGGACGTTCGGGTGCAGGCCGCGTCGCCAGATGAGCGACCAGGGGAAGACCAGTATCGGATCAACCAGGCGGCGCACCACGCCGCCGGGGACCGGCGCGTGGTCCACCCCGGTCAGGATCGGCAGACCCTGCCGCACCAGGTGGTCAGCCTGATCGATCCCGACCGCGGGATAGTGCGGCTGCGTGGGGACCGCGCCGGACAGGACGAGAAACTGGCGCGCGACGTCGGACCACTCGGGCGCGTCCGGGTTGGCCGGATTGAGGTCCACCTCCGTCCCTGACAGCGCGGCAACCGGGACGTCCTCCAGGGCAGCGAGCGGGTGGCGGGCCGGCAGCAGCACCGCCAGCGCCTCGTATCGGATGAGTCGGCTGCCCAGTCCCCACGCCGGACGACCCACCCAGTCCGCCCGCCCCAGGGCGATGTCGATCTCGGCGGTCTGCAGCAGGCGCATGGCCACCCCCACGCCGCCTCCGTAGCGCCCGCGGAAATCAAGCTCGGGAGCCGCGCGACGAACCGCTTCCAGGATCCGCGGACCAGTCATCCGACCCTCGCTCAGGAGATCCATGACGACGGGTCGGCCGGGTGCGCCCAGCTCATCCACGATCTGGTCGTGCAGCGCGATGAGCTCGCGGGCGCGGGATAGGAGCTTCTGGCCCTCCGGGGTGAGGGTCACCCGGCGCGTCGTCCGCACGAACAGCTGCGTGTCGAGCCGGCGCTCGAGCAGGCGGATGTCGCGGCTGACCACCTGCTGAGCCACGAACAGGCGCGCCGCCGCGCGCGTGAAGTTCAGCTCCTCCGCCACCGCCACGAAGTAGCGGAGCGAGTGGATGTCGATCTCGAAATCCCGAACTGTCCGCGCGGTATTCACGCCATACCGATGTTAGTCCGAACTCAAGGGGTGTTGGACTTCTGCCTCAGTCGCGGCGAGCCTATCGACAGACCAATCCCATCAGCGAAAAGGACTTCTTGCAATGGACCCCGCCGTTCTTGGAACACTTCTCATCGGTCTCGACGACACCCGCCGGGACGCCGATTTCGACCCGCAGCCGATCAGCGTGGTGGTCGGGCCATCCGTGCCGTCACGGTTCGCGACGGCCCTCGCCGGACTCCTTCGGTCGGCCGCCGATGCGCTCGAGCCTGCCAGGCCGGACTCCTACTCCCGCAGCCAGCTATCCTCGTAGCCATGCGCGCTGACCGGGACCCCGTGGATCTGCTTCTGCTCCGTCGCCAGCTATTCCTGGTGGAGGTTCGGGAGGCGGAAATGGAGTACGAGTCCGGGGAAGCACGTCGCTTCGATGACGTGGAAGGACTGCTCGACGAACTCAGGCGCTGACCTCGGTCAGTGCGGGTAAATCGGTTCCGCGGGCTCCATGGCCACGTCGTCGACGAAGCAGTAGATCCAGTTCTCGCCCGGCTCGAAGGACTGCACGATCGGATGGCCCGACGCCCGAGCCTGCTTCGAGGCGTGTCGGTTGGGGGACGAGTCGCAGCATCCGACGCTGCCGCAGGTCAGGCATAGGCGTAGATGAACCCATCCGGAGCCGATGCGGACGCAATCCTCGCAGCCCTCGGACGACGGGGTCACGTCCTGGATCTGATCGAGATGCGTGCAGGGATTCATGGCTCGCTCCGGTAAATGGGTCGATGCAATCGTAGACTGAGACCATGGCTGAGCAGCCGCATCGGTATGCCGTCCTGGGGGGTGAGCCGGTCCGGACCATCAGCCGCGAGGAGCTGAAGGCCAAGCTGGATCGCAGCGACGACTTCAAGCTGATCCAGGCCCTGAACCGATGGGCCTTCGAGGCCAAGCACATTCCCGGTTCGCTCCACTTCGACACCCCCGAGGAGCTGTATACCGCCGTCCATCCCGAGGACGAAGTGATCGTCTACTGCTCGAACGTCGACTGCCTGTCCAGCGTCGCGATGTACCGCGACCTGCTGCGCCGCGGCTACCAGAACGTGCGCCGATACGAGGGCGGCCTGCTGGACTGGGAAGACGCGGGCCTGCCCCTGGAAGGGACGTTCACCGAGGCTTCAAACGCCCAGACGCCGAGCAGCTGAGCTCGTGGCTCACACCGTCGATCCCTCGCTGAAGGTTCCCGCCGAGCATCCGTTCCGGGCCGAGATCGAGGGCGAGCGCGCGGGCTGGCACGCGGTCATCGCCACCGCGCGCAAACTGACGCCGGACGAGTGCATGGTGCCGGGCTACTACACCGATCCCGATTGGTCGGTTCGCGACGTCATCGCCCACCTGGGGACGTGGCTGGCCGAGGCCCAGGTCCAGCTCGAGCGGATGGATGCGGGCACGTACGACGGGCATGACATCGACATCGACGCCATGAACGCCGTGTTCCTGGAGAACATGAGCGGCCAGCCCTGGAACGTGGCCTGGGTGCAGGCCCACTCGGCCCGGACCCGGATGCTCATCGAGTGGTACTCCCACCTGGATCGGACCGATGAGGCCGCGTGGTGGATCCGCAAGTCCGGCTCCGAGCACTACGCCGAGCATTCCGAACGCCTGGGGGAGTGGGTGGAGGAGCTCATCGCCCGCCGCGCGGCGGACGACGGGGGCACGTCGTGAAACCGCGGATCGGGGTCGTCACCCTTGGCGTGACCGATCTCGAGCGGTCGCTCGCTTTCTATCGCGGGCTGGGACTGCGTTCGGCGGGCATCATCGGTACCGAGTTCACCGGCGACGAGGCCACGCCGGCTGGAGCGGCGGCCATGTTCCAGCTGGACGGCGGCCTGATCCTGGCCCTCTATCCGCGCTCCGAGCTCGCGAAGGACGCGAACCTCCTACTCGGCTCACCGCGGCCAGGTGAGTCAGGCGAGTTCAGCATCGGTCACCTCGTCGGGTCCCGTGCGGAGGTGGATGCCGTGCTGGCCGAGGCTGTGGCCGCTGGCGCGACCTTGACCGATGAGCCGCATGAGCGACCGTGGGGCATCTACTCCGGATACTTCCGCGATCCGGACGGCCACATGTGGGAGGTCATCTGGAACCCGCAGCAGGACCTGCCCACCGACTAGCTGGACAGCTAGAACGATCCGGTGACGATCGGGCCTGCCGGCTCGTAGGTACCGATCACGACGCCGGTGGTCGAGACCTTGCTGTCGACGAGCCTGAGCGCCGACGGGATGGTGCCGTCCGCGAACAGGCGCTTGCCCGATCCGATGACGACGGGGAAGACCCACAGGCGGTAGCGATCGACGAGATCGCGGCGCATCAACGTCTGGACCAGGTTCCCGCTGCCGTGCACCTGGAGCTCTGGCCCATCTTCCTTCTTGAGCGCCGCGATGCCGTCTGCCGCGTCGCCCTCGATCCAGACCGAGTTGCTCCATTCCAGCGTCGGACGAGTCCGCGACGCGACGTACTTGGGGGCCTCGTTCCACGTCTTGGCGCCCGTCTCTTCGGGGGCGTTCGGCCAGAAGGCGGCCATGATGTCGTAGGTCCTGCGGCCGAGGACCATGGCGAACGGCTTGCTCGTCGCCTCGTCCATGACCTGGCCCATCATCTCGTCCCAGAAGTTCACCGCCCAGCCCCCGTGCGCGAAGCCTCCGCTGAGGTCCTCTTCAGGCCGGCCAGGGCCCTGCATCACCCCGTCGAGACTCAAGAAGGTGGTCACCAGCAGCTCTCTCATCGCCTGACCTCCTTGCAAACCACTAGCTGTCGCGGGCGTGAGCCTTCGCGACGGAGCCGATGATCCCGGCCAGATCCTGTGGGCGCGACCACATCGGCCAGTGGCTGGTCGGCAGGTCGACCCAGGTGACGTTTCGCAGCTCGGGGACGCCGGCGAGCCAGGCGTAGCCCTCCTTGACGGCGTCCTTGTACTGCTCGGAGGTGTATCCGGTGCAGATCATGGTGGTCGGGAGGTCGAGGCGCGCATCGTTCGTGAACTTGTGGCTTTCGCGCACGACGCCCGCCGGCTCTGGGAGCGCCCGCTGCCGGAAGGTTTCCATCTGCTCCTCGGTCAGCCCGTCGAGGTTCTCCTCCTTCGAGAGCTCCTCCCAGTTGAAGGGCTTTTCCGCGCCCTCGAATTCCGCGTCCAGCGCTCCCTTCCCCGGGGCGGAGTCGACGTACACCATGGCGGCGATCCGGTCCGTGCACTGGTCGCTCGCGGCGTAGCCGGAGAACCCGGTCCCGCTGTGCACGGCAAGCACGACGGGGGCTCCGGCCGCCTTGACCGCGTCGCAGATCGCGTCCACGTGGTCCGACAGGGTGACCTTGGACCGATCGGCGTCGGCTGATTCGAGACCGGGCAGGGTCAGGGCGGTGACGTCGTGGTCATCGGCACGCAGCGCGGCGACGACCTCGTCCCAGGCCCATGCCCCGAGCCAGAACCCGGGAACTAGGACAATCGGTGCAGCAGTAGTCATGGCCCGATCCTAGCGGCTGACACCGACATCGGCATCCACAGCCGCGCTCATGACGCTGGGGCATTCGGCGATCGGCTACGTAACGAGTCCGGTGGCGGCGCTCGGGTTGAGTTACCGCCGTGGTGGACGCCGAGGCATGATCGGAGACCTGCCGGACGACGCCGCATGGACCGGCGTCGTCCGGGACGATTTCGCTGACGAGTTTCTGGGCCACTCGTCCGGAAGCCTGACGCCGCTGCGTCCGGGGGCCCGGCTTACGAGATACCGATAGCTATCAAACACACGGCTGCAGCGGCCATCGATGCCACGAGCCAGACTAGAGGTGACATCGAAGGTTCAGGGGTCTCCTCGAGCAACGCCTGGAGTCGGAGGTCAGCCACTGTGGCGAAACCGATGCCCACCAAGCTGGCGCTATCCACGGGCTGAAGTCTGAATAGCGCGCGGGCGAGCGTGCCGCGCGAGGCGCCGTGGCGGAGGGCATACTGATCGGCAGCGATCTCGAGAGCCGCGATCCTGCGCGTCAGCCAGACTTGGCCCACGTGCAGCGCGGCGACCAGTGGGGCCATCGCATCCAGCGCGACAAGCTTGGCGGGGGCGCGATCCAGCTGGTGGTAACGCTCGTGGAGGAGGATCGCCTGCACTTCCTCCGGCGGGAATTCGAGATCCAGGCCTTGGGAGCAGAAGATATGGGGCCGGAGCAACCCGGCAACGAATGCCCCCTCGACTCCAGTCAGCTCCTCGATTTCGATCCCGTCGACGGTCACTTTGCGCGAACGCCTGAGGAGTTCGCGGTGGAGACGAACATGCCGGTACGCGCGGCGGACGATCAGAACTGCCAGCGCGCTCAAGATCGACGCAGTCACGACCGAGATGGGTAGGAGCAGCCCGGGCAGATGCCCGGGTATGGGACTGGCCAGCATGCAGGCGCCGATGACGACTGCCCCCGCAAAAGCCGAACCGATGCCGGAGAGCGTACTCACTCGCGATCAGCCTCGGCCAGCCGGCGCAGTCGGCGAACCAGGTCGCTGTCAGAAGTGAGGTCCTGTGCGAACGCGGCCAGCGACGCCGCGCCGTAACGCTCGATGAGCCGTCCCAGCTCGCGCCGCCCAACGGTTGCCGCCAGGGTGGCCTCGTCCATGGCTGCCGTGTAGAGAAACTGGCGCCCTTTGGGCTTCCTATACACGTAGCCCTTGTCGGTCAGTCGGACCAGGATTGTCATTACAGTGGTGTAGGCGAGCTGGCGCCTGGAACCATCGTTGAGGGCGTTCATGATCTGGGCCACGGTCTGTTGACCGTTGGTCCACAGGCGCGCCATCACCCGACGCTCAAGTGGGCCGAGGTAGTCGGGTTCCTTCGGCGATCGGTCCATCGCGACCGGATACTACACGCCTGTAATCGACGGGCGCGGAGCGGCGCAGGTTCCTCAGTCGGCCCCCTCAACACGTGCCGCGGGAACCGCCTCGACGTCCCGGTTTTCCTCGCTAATCCCCTCACCCATCGGTGCGCGGCCGCCGGTCATCCGCATCATGAGCACCATTGATAGTGGGCATGCCGCCAAAACCAGCGCCGGCAGGACTGCGGCCACCGCGCCCGGCGCCAGGAGCCATATCCCGAGCCCGACAAGCGCCAACGCCACCAGAACGCGCCAGTCCAAGCACGCCTTCAGGACCTTCATTTCTCGCCTCCATTCATGACTGACGACACGCGACTAACCTGCTGTACACAGAAGTCCGCATCGGCGCACTCCCGGGCGGCGTGCTCCTATGCGGCGCAATGCTCGATGTCCTCGGTCCTGCGCCTGTCGAACGTCTCGGTGCCGATGGGCGGGCCATCGATCTTGATCGACGTGTCCACGATGTAGACGCCGTCTTCGAGCCGGTGCGCGAAGCTGT
>JBIOTW010000103.1:0-21886 GCA_044866355.1 Candidatus Limnocylindria bacterium
TGGTCATACCAACAAAACCTCACATCTCCTCGAACCAAAACACTTGCCTCACACAGCCGGCTCGAAGAGGAACCAACGACTACGCGGGGTCCATCGGAGAAGCCGATGGAGGCCTACAGGGTACCACTCCAGGCCCAAACTGGCCTTCCGCTGTCCAGTCGGAGCCGATTTGGAACGGATTTTGAAGCCGATGGCGACCGAGGTGGCGCCGATCAGCCTCGCGCTGGTCCGGCTGCGGTTCGGCCTTCGGCCTTGGCCCAGGGCTGGGCCCACGAGTACCGGTGGCTGGTCTGCTCGAGGGCTTCCATGAGGTCGGCGCGAGCCAGATCCAGCTGGGCGCTCATCTTTCGGGCGTGAACCCAGTCCCCATCCGGCATCGCGAGCTCGGCGGTCACCGCGGACCGCGCGCGCCGGTATCCCTGAATGGCGTCGTTCGCCAGACGCGTGATCTGGTTGGTGGTCTCGCGCAGCATGCGGATGCGCTCCTCGGGCCGTTGCTCTTCGGCCAGGCGGCGGTCGAGGATCTCGGTCAGATCGGCGATCGCGGCCGGGGCGCGCTGGAGGAGCTGCAGATCGGGCTCGCGGCGACCGAGGCGGGTGTGGATTGGCCTTATCGGCACCGCAAGCTCCGGATCAAGGAAGACACTCCTTCCGCGCGGCCCCAGCGACCAGGTCTCGCTGGACCATGAAGGAGTGATCGGGGCCGCGATGCAAATGCCCCTCGTCGGGGCTCAATAAGGATACCACCGAGGGGCGAGAGGGCCAGGACCCGAGGTGCCCGGGATGGACCCCGGACCCCTCGCCGGCGCTGCCTGAATCCCGACCGGGAAACCCCGGCTGGAGCGCGGGCGGCCCGTGCGGGCCGCCCGCGTATCGGTCTACTCGAATGTGGCCGACTCGGCGAGCGCCCGCAGTTCTTCGACGAGGTCAGGCGGTGCCGCCGGGCCGTATGTCGCATCGAGGATCACGATCGCGCCGTTCACGTCCAGGATCCACAGCTCGTCGATCTGCCCCGGTCCCTGTGCGTTCCGCGACGGTGATGCGTCCACCTCGGCCGCGTAGAAGCCGTACTCGCTCTCGTCGCAATCGGCGAACTCTTCTTCCCGGCTCACGTCCGGCACCTGGTGATACGACATCGGCACGTGGAGCGTGATCGCCTTGCCGGCGTACCCGCCGACGGTGACGTCCACCGGCGCCGTCGCGTCGCTCAACGCCTGAACCGCAAAGTCCGCGGCGATCTCGTCGGGCGTGGTGGCTGGCGTCTCCGGGATCGTCGTGAGCCACTGACAGGGATCTCCGTACACGTTGAAGCCGGTGCCGGCCGGCCATGCCCACGCGATCAACGCTACGCCGACGGTTTCCGGCGCATCCAAGCCGTCGTCGTTCTTGAACACGTAATCGTTTTCCGACGCGTGGGACCAGCCGGGCGAGACGATGCTGACCGTGACCTGCACCGGGTCGCCGGCGTTGGTGACGACGAACGGGCCTTCGGGGATGCCAGTCCAAATCGACGGCTCGGCCGAAGACGGCTCCACCGATGGCGCGACGGTCGGCGCTCCGCCCGGAGCCGGCGAGCCGGGCAGAAGATTGATGGCGACCACTGCGATCACCACCACTGCGGCGGCGGCGAGGCCGACGCGAAGGGCGTTGTTCATGATCGGGAACCTCCACGCCGACCACCAGGTTCGGCGCTGTGGGGTCGTGTCGAGCTGGTCCAGCACGGTGTTCAGGACACGATCCGCGTCCTCGTGCCGGTCCTCGTTCAGCCACGACCGAACGATGCGGTTGACGTCGCGATGGGTGCTCATTGAGCGGCCCTCCGAGACGTCGGGCGAGCGTCGGCGTCGAGCGCCGTGCGCATCGCACGCATCGCGTAATGAAGTCGAGAAGAAACCGTCCCGACGGGGACGCCGATCACCTCGGCGACCTCGTCGAGCGGCAGGTCCAGGTAGTGGTACAGGACAACCACCGAGCGATGTTTCAGGGAGAGTCGCCGGAAGCCGCGCTCCAGCTGGTCGCGATCGACGACCGTGCTGAAGCCGTCGGCCGCCATCGGTTCGTCAACCTGCAGGAGGCGGATGTTCGGCGCCCACCGACGAGACTTCCGGCCCTCGGCGTAGCAGGCGCGCACGAGAAGCCGATACGACCAGGCCTCGAAGCGGGCCGGGTCGCGGAGCTGCGGGAGGTCCTGCCATATGCTCAGCAGCGCCTGCTGCGTCGCATCCTCGGCCAGGTCGATGTCGCTCAGGATCCGGTGCGACGTCGCCAGGAACCGATCCGCAATCGTGGCGGCCAGATCGGCGAATGCCTCCTGGTCTCCACCCTGTGCCCGTCTCACGAGATCGGTATCCATGCCCTCTTCCGCTTATGGCGTCAGTTCAGACCGACGCTATACGGTATGGGCGCGCAGACCGATGCGATCTTCAATCTTCGCCCGGCGAGTGCCGCCGGGCGAAGGTCAGGCCTGTATGAGGCTCAGTTCCTGGATGGGTCTCAGTGCTGGATGTCGATCACGATGCGGGCGGGATCGTCGAGGCGGAACACCCGCAGGCAGCTGCCACCGTTCACGCCCAGGTACCAGCCGTGGGTGGCTTCGAAGTCCCCGGACTCGGTGAACTGGACGATCTGCTCGTATCCGGGCTCGAAGTTCGTAGGCCCGCTGTAGGGCATCGTGGCGGTTTCCATGTCGAACTTCGAGGCCCCATGGAGGGTGACCCGGTACACGGGATCTCCGGAGACGGTCATCGGCAGTCCGCTCGGATCTTGGACGTAGGGCGGCTCGGCCAGGTCGATCTCGACCTCCGGGGTGCCGCCGTCGTATTCGAACACGATCCGGTCATACCCCTCGTGCGTCCCGAGCCGCAGGTCCTGGAGCACCAGCGGATGCAAGTCCGTCCCGGCCGCTTCCAGGCTCAACGGGAAGCTGCAGCTGAACGGGGGCTCAACCCCGGTCGGCTCGGCCGAGGGCTGGACCGATGACGACGGCTCGGCTGACGGGGTTGGTCCGACCGATGTCGAGGGCGAAGCGGTTTCGGTGGGCCCTGGTCCTACCACCGGCGGACCGGAGCGGAGCTGGAGACCGATGACCACGGCGAGCGCCAGGGCCGCGGCCACAGCACCGAACGCGAACACCCGGTTCGTGGTGCGCGCCGCATCGGCCCGATCGGCCGCTTCCGCCCGATCGGTCACCTCCGCCCAGAGGTCGGGCGGGGCGAGTCGGTCGAGGCTGCGGAATCGTTCGTGAAGGTCAGGCATCGGTATCACCAAGCAGGTCTTTCAGCCGCTTGCGACCGCGGCTCAGGTTGGCTCGCACGGAGAGCTCGGACATTCCGGTCCGGCGTGCGATTTCCCGCACCGGGGCATCGGCGTAATAGAAGAGGATCACGGCGGCGCGCTGCTTGTCGGGGAGCTGCGCCAGGGCGCGCAGAAGGTCGATGTCGGCGGTCGTGGCGAGATAGCCGCGATCCGGTAAGCGGTCCATGGGCAATGGGCGACCCTTCAGCTCACCGGCGGCGATCCGGAACGCGGCGCGCCAAACCCAGGCCTGGACGTCGTTGATCGCCTGCCCGCGACGCAGCGCCTGGGCGAACGCTTCGGCGACCGCATCACTCGCGAGTTCGGGATCGCCGCCGAATGCGGTGATCGCGCGCCACAGGCGATCGCCCTCCTGGCGGTAAACCGCCTCGAGCTCCATAGACCTGTCGGCTGATGCCGCCACGATCACCATCTTGGTCGTATAGGGCGGGGAAATGGCAAAAAGGTGACGCGCCTGTCGTCAACTTGTCGGCGAAGGTCGGGGAGCCTTCAACGGAAGAGGCTATTTACATGGCGAGAAGGGCCTGTCCATCCTGCTTTCCTCGGGAGGTTGAGGCGCGGCGTGCCCTCCCTCGGTTGCATTCGTTTCCACATTGCCGGGCCAAGCCGACGCGCGCCCCCCGTGCGAAGGGAGATCGCAATGCAACAAACGTTTGTCCTCAAGCGGGTACGCGATGCGCGCCGGCGGATCGCCGCCTCGCTGGCCGTGGCTATCGCTGTCGCGTTCGCACCGCCGGTCGGTGCCACCCCGCACTTCGCCATCGACGGTCTCCGCGTAACGCCGCCAATTGGGCAGTTCGGCGCTCTGAAGATCGGCTCATGCGACATCCAGTTTCTCGAGGGCTGCAGCGTAAGGGAGTTCACGCTGACCAACGTAGGGTCCGATCCGATCCTGCTCAGCTCAATTGGCGTGCAGTCTCCGGTCCAAGATGTGACTCTCGGAGGGAGTGACTGTGTGGAGCTGCCACCCGTCACGGTAGACGGCCAGCTTTACCTTTCCCTCGGCCTGGGCGAATCCTGCTCGATCACCGTTGGAATGGGTCCGCTGTACCTCGGTCGCGTGGAGCGCACGCTGGAGGTGCTTGGCTACCAGTTCAATCCGATTCTGATAATGCCTCTCTTTGTCGTAGGTGTCGGGGAGTGCTAGATCCAGGACGTCAAAACGGAGGGAGTCCCGGCTAGGGCAATTCTCTCTGGACCACCTAGACTCGAGGTTATGCCGAAGACGGGCGGGCTCGATGCGGCGGAGCGTGAGCAGACTATCGCCAAGGTGCGGTCGCTCGATCAGCGGCGTGCCGCGGCCGCCAACTCGCCTCGGGATTCCAATCGGTGCCGGCGACGAGCACTACTTGGCTTGGGGTCGAGGTCCCCATCCAGCTAGGCTTGAGGATATGACGATCCTGCGGATGGACAACGTCGGCATCGTGGTCGACGACCTCCAGGCGGCCATCGCGTTCTTTGTCGAGCTTGGTCTGGAGCTTGAGGGCGAGGCGACGGTCGAGGGACGGTGGGTGGACCGCACCGTCGCGCTCGACGGGGTCCGAAGCGACATCGCCATGCTGCGGACGCCGGACGGCCACGGCCGGCTCGAGCTGAGCAAGTTTCACACGCCGCCGGCTCGCAACATTGACCCGAACGCACCGGTGAACACGCTGGGCTACCGTCGCGTGATGTTCGCCGTCGACCACATCGAGGAAGTCTTGGCCCGCCTGCAGGCGCACGGCGCCGAACTCGTGGGCGAGGTGGTGCAGTACGAGGACAAATACCGGCTCTGCTACGTCCGCGGCCCCGAGGGCATCATGATCGCGCTGGCCGAGCAGCTGAGCTGAATCCGCAGGGCGCGGGTGACCGGGCTAGGATCGTAGGTACCGCCATGCCACGAACGACGTCGAAGCCCGCCGCCGCCAGGAAGCCTTCCGCCGCCGCGAAGCCCGCCGCCGCCTCGCCCTCCTGGCGGTAAACCGCCTCGAGCTCCAGAGACCTGTCGGCTGATGCCGCCACGATCACCATCTTGGTCCTATGAGCGGAGAAATGGCAAAGAGGTGACACGCCGACCCATGCGATCTTTCCGCCCTTCGCCGGGTTGGAAGAGATGCGGGGTTCCCGACGGCCCTTGGAATCCCGGTGCACAAGTGCACCGCCATGATTGCCGCCACAGCCAGGAAAGGTCCATGCTGTCCCCTCACCGAAGATGCTGCGATGCACGGTCCGCTCCTTGGCCCTGGGGCTGCTGGCCGCGTCGCGACTCACAGGAGGATCAGCATGAATCGCGTCCTATGGCTCATCGTCGTTGCATTGGTGGCATTGATCGTGACCGCTCCGGCGGTTCTGGCGGCACCCCCGACCAGCGCGTTCACCGGGCATTGGGAGGCCACCGATCCCTTGGACGGCAGCGACCTCGACGCTTTCATCTTTGCCGGCGTCAACGCGAAAATCCTGTACACGGATGAGGAGGCAACGGGGGCCTGCGAAGGCTTGTCCGATCAGGCATTCACGTCCTTCCTCACGGGGACCATCGACGGGGATGAACTCAACAGCACGATGCGATGGGCGCGGTGCGGAACCGTCCACCTCTTCTTCACAGGGTTCCAGATCACTTGGACCCTCCATGATCAGGACGACGCCGATCCGTCGAATGACATCCTCACGAATTCCATTGGGGAGACTTACTCCAGGCCCTAGCGGTCAGCTGATCTAAGCACGGCCCCGGGCGAAACAAGCATTCGGGGCGAGTTTCACTGGACCGCCTAGACTCGGCGGTGATGCCCAAGACCCGCGGGCTGGACGCCGACGAGCGCGAGCGAGCCATCGCCAAGACGAGGTCACTGGATCAGCTGCGGGCCGCTGCCACCTCCTGCCGAGCCTGCGACCTGTGGCGCAACGCCACCCAAACCGTCTTTGGCGCGGGCGGCGAAGGGGCTCGCCTGATGCTGGTGGGCGAGCAGCCAGGGGACGTGGAGGATCGGTCCGGGGAGCCGTTCGTGGGCCCGGCCGGACGCATCCTCGATGAAGCCCTCGAGGCTGCCGGCATTCCCCGCGGCAAGGTGTACGTCACCAACATCGTCAAGCACTTCAAGTGGCGCCGCGCACCCGGCGGAAAGCGCCGCCTCCATCAGCGCCCAGACCGAGCGGAGGTCGAGGCCTGCGTGCCCTGGCTCAGGGCCGAGGTGGCACGCATCGGTCCTGCGCTGATCGTCTGTTTGGGCGCCACCGCGGCGCAGGGCTTGCTGGGCAGTTCATTCCGCGTTACCCGCCAGCGCGGCCAGGTTCTGCCCACTCCCCTTGGGCCTCCCGCGTTGGCCACCATCCATCCCTCCGCGGTGCTGCGGGCGCCGGACTCGGAGTCGAGGGCAGAGGCGCTCGAGGGTCTGATCGCGGATCTCCGCAAAGCGCGGGCGACGGGGCTAGGATCGTAGGCACCGCCATGCCAAGAACGACCTCGAAGCCGGCCGCCGCCGCGAAGCCGGCCGCCGCCACGAAGCCGGCCGCCGCCACGAAGCGGACGACGACCGCCGGCAAAGCCGGCAAGGACCACGATCCCGGGCCGGAGCTTTCCGCCGAGCGCGGCGAGGCACAAGCCGAAGCTGCACGGCATCCTCTGAACGTCGATGGCGCCACCGTTCGCCTCGGCACCGCTTCATGGACCGATCCGACCATGGTCGCGCCCGGGGTGTTCTACCCGCGCGATGCCGACACTCCCGAGGAGCGCCTGCGCTTCTACGCCGACCAGTTCCCGATCGTCGAGGTGGACGCCACGTACTACGCCCTGCCCACCCGACGGCAGGGCGAGTTGTGGCTGGAGCGCACTCCGCCCGACTTCACGTTCGACATCAAGGCCCACGCCCTGATGACCGGGCAGCCGTCCGAGGTCAAGCGCCTGCCCAAGGAGATCCGTCAGGAGCTCCCCGCCGAGCTGATCGATAGGAACCGGATCTACGGCAAGGACCTGCCGCCCGAGCTGTTCGACGCGATCTGGGAGGCGTTCAAGGACGGGCTGGTTCCGCTGTACTCATCGGGCAAGCTGGGAGCGGTCTTCCTCCAGTTTCCGCGCTGGTTCTTCCCCTCGAACGAAAGCCGCGACCTGATCGTCGAGGCCAAGGAGCGGCTGGGCGAGATGGACCTGGCGGTCGAGTTCCGCAACAACACCTGGTTCAACGAGAAGAACGCGGAGCGGACGATCAACTTCCTCGAGAAGTACCAGATCCCGTTCGTGATGGTCGACGAGCCGCAGACGAAGACCGCCTTGCCGCCGATGGTCGCCGTCACATCCCCTGAGCTCGCCGTGGTCCGATTCCACGGCCGCCGCGCCGAGACCTGGGAGGCGAAGAACATCCCGGTCGTGGAGCGCTTCCGGTACCTCTACGACGGCGAGGAGCTGGGCGAGTGGGTGCCGCGCATCCGCCAGGCCGCCGGCCAGGTGAAGAACCTGCACCTGCTGATGAACAACTGCTACGCCAACTACGGCACGACCAACGCCCGCGAGCTCGCGACCCTGCTCCAGAAGGACGCCGCTCGCACCTGAGGCGCGCCGCTCGCACCTGAGGCGCCGCCCCGTCAGTCGCCAGGTCGTTTGCGCCACGCGGCAATATCGGACAGGAAGACTCGCGTCAGAACCGCATTCGAGGCCAAATTGGCCTGTAAATGGCTGAATCTGCCCGCAGGCGCAATAAGGCGACATGGAGCGGGCTCGCCGGCGCCGTACTGAGACGAAGGTGGCCGTTACCTCCGCGTGGCGGAAAGCGACTCCGCCAGTTCAGCCGCCGCGCGGAAAGGCGAACGCGCCAGTTCTTGATCCGATCTTCACCGCAGGTCGCGACAGTCCGGGCTGCCAGGGAGGGCAACAACCAAGGCACTCCCCAACGAGGTAACACGGAACGATGTCTCAGCTACTCAAGGTCCTGGGCGGCGCTGCCGCCCTGATCACCGCCGCCCTGGTGGGCGGCACCCTCATCGGTTCGGTCCTGGCCGCTCCTTCGGGGAGCACCTCGACCACTGACGATGCCCTGTTCCTGGGTACCGAGGAGACGGGCGAGTACTGCCAGGTCTTCCTCGACACCTTCGCCGAGGAGCTGGGCGTCTCGACTGATGAGCTGGCCCCCGCTGCCAAGGCCGCGGCAATTGCCGCCATCAACCAGGCCGTCGCGAACGGCGACCTGACCCAGGACGTGGCCGATCGGATGATCGAGAACGTCAACAACTGGGACGGCGACGGGTGCGGCTGGATCGGCTTCCGGCTGGGGCATTGGGCGCATCACGCGGCCCGCGTGGAGTTCATGTCCGGCGTGTTCGAGTCCGCCGCCGAGGCCCTGGGCATGGAGCTCAGCGAGCTCCGCGAGGCGCTCCAGGATTCGACGCTGGAAGAGGTGGCCGAGGCCCAGGGTGTCGACTACGCCGATGTCGTCGCGGCAGCCCTGGCATCCGCCAAGGCCGATCTCGACGCGGCCGTCGAAGCCGGCAACATCACCCAGGAGAAGGCCGAGGAGATCTATGCGCGGCTGGAGACCTGGCTGAACGAGGGCGGCATCGGGAACTGGGGCGACCGCGAGCGACCGGGCCCCGGACCGGGACCGGGACGACACTTCTTCTTCGTGCCGCCGGTCGATGGACCGTCGGACTCAACGGACGACTCGAGCGATGGCTCCGCGGAGGGAACCTCCGCCTAGGCTCGAGGCGTCTAGTTGCCTGAGGGCCGCCCTGGCTGTGGGGCGGCCCTTTTGGTTGCCCCCGGCCGGGCTGGCCGGGGGATGGGCCGGCGGCATACGCGTACTTCTGGGGGATTCGATTCCATTCGGAGCATTCATAGGATCGGACCATGGCCGCCAGCGCAACCCCGACCGCCATCCAGGCTCGAAATGCCAGCCTGACCCCGACTCGCGCAGAGGAGTCGCGGCCCGCGGTTCACGAGCTGGCTCGACTCGTCACCGGCATGTTCCTGGTCGTTCCGCTCACAGCGGCGATCCTCGACGTTGGCAGACCATCGCTGATGCTGACCCTGAGTGGTCTGGCGGCGCTGCACGTGGCTGGGGAGCTGTTCCTCGAGCGGACTGGACATCCCATCTCCGAGGATGGGTCGCTTCGGATCGTGCTCGTTTCCTGGATCGCGGGGCTGACCATGCTGGGGGCCGCGGGTTGGGCGGGATCGGCTTCGGGGTATCACTTCGAGCCCGTGGTGGTGGTTGGGGTGTTGGCCGGGTGCTTCATCGGGCTCGTCAGCCCGCCACCCATCGCCGCGTTGTGGGGAGTGGCTGCCACCGCGGCCGTGGCGTTGGGCGCTTCCCTGGTCGGGCCGCTGACCACCGATGCGGCGATGGGCGCGGCAGCCGTCGCGGCTGGGATCCTGCCCGGCTTGACCGTCGGCTGGGGCCTCGAGCGCTCGTTTGACCGTCGGAAGAGAACGCTGACCGTCGAGCAGTAGGCGGTCCCGCCGTCAGGAGTGTGAGACGGCCCCAGCCTCCACGCCAGTCTCATCGTCCGCCTGCGCCACCCCAGCCTCGGCCTGCCGACGCTGGCGCAGGTGGAACGCCAGGTCCAGGGCCGTCTTCCCCACGATCAGGACCAGCAGGGAGCCCACGGGCGTGCCCAGGAAGATGCTGACCACTGCGCCCAGCAGGATGGTGAGGTGCATGACCACCAGCCGACCGTAGGGCTGGGTCATGAGCTGGGCCGGGGACAGGACCTTGTACTCACCCCGTCCGAGGAAGTTGGTCCAGAACGAGACGCCATGGCTGATGCCCAGGCCGACGGCACCCAGGGCCAGGACGCCGAAATCGGGGAAGACGAGCGGGGTCGATGCGGTGGCCTCTGGCGCGACGCCGATATCGCCCACCAGCGCGGGGACGAAGGTCAGCACGAACACGCCGTGGACGACCCAGAACAGGCCGTAGTGCATGGAGAAGAATCCCACGATCTCCCATCGGCTCATGGAGCTGAGTGCCCTGCCATTCGCCAGCCAGCTCGGGGGCGGGCCAGCACCCTCGGCGCGGAGGATCTTCAGGATGTTGATGACGCCGACCACCCCGTTCTCGGCCAGTACAGGGCCAGGATCAGGACAAGGTCCCAGCCGAACCACAGGACGCCGGCCAGCGGAACGAGGTTGAAGCCGATGAGCAGGTCAACTGCAAGGCGCGACGAGTTGACCCGATAGGCGTCCGCGGTGCGTCGCAGAAGGCCGCGTTCGGGCATGGACGGGGCGCTGGTCAACGTATCACAACCGTTCGTGCTATCGCGCTATCGTGCTATCGCGCTGCACGATGTCACGAAGAGCTGTGATGCGACGGGGCGCAACCGCCCGGCGACGGGGGCGCAACCGCCAGGCAAGCGCCCTATCCCCCACCCCAGGCCAGGGGCCGGGGCCGCATCGACTCGGCGCCGTTCCAGGCATCCCACTCCTCGACCACCAGGCCGTCCGCATCGAACACCAGCAGCGAGATGCCGGCCAGGGTCACCGGCTCGTCGTTCTCGACCTGGGTCGCCCACCACGGAACCGCGGCGCGGTTGCCGTCGACCACCGGCTCGCCGAACCACGCGGTGACCGTGTGCTCCGAGGCGAACGACTGGGTCACGTACTCCCGCGCGCCGTCCAGGCCCCGGTACGGCTCGCGGAAGGGCTCGGTCCAGTACTCGCAGTTCGGGGCGTAGAGGGCCACCACCGCCTCCACGTCCCGCTCCTCCCACGCCCGCTTCCAGGTCCGGGCCCAGCGCTGCGCCGCCGCCCGTGTATCGGACATCGAAGCCAGTCTCCTAGCCGCCGATGCGGGACATGTTGCGGGGCGGGGGCCGAAAGCCCGGGTCACCGATGTGGTGCTTGAGCTCCTTGTTCCAGGCCGCCTCGCGGATGAGCTCCTCCAGGTCCGCGTCGCGCGCGCCAGCGCGCATCGGTCCGCGCAGATCGGTCTCGTCGATGCTGAACAGGCAGGTCCGCAGCGTCCCCTCGGCGGTCAGCCGCAGCCGATCGCACGCGTCGCAGAAGGGTTCGCTGACCGGATTGATGAAGCCGATTTCACCGATGCCATCGGCGAACCGATACACCCGGCTGGTCTGGGCGGGGTCCGCTAGCGGAATCGGCTCGAGCGGAAGCCAGGCTGACGGGACCGATGCCTCCAGGGCGGTCTTGAGCTCGCCGCCGGTCAGGACGGTTTCGGGGGACCATCGGCCACCCCCGTCGAGGGGCATGAACTCGATGAAGCGGACGACGTAGCCGCGCGTCCGGGAGAGATCCGCGAAGGCCCGCACCTCCCGGTCGGTGGTGTCGCGCAGGGCAACCGCGTTGACCTTGATCGGTCGCAGCTGCGGATACGCCTCCGCGGCGCGGAGTCCGGCCAGGACCTGCGCGAGGGCGTCGCGGCGGGTGATGTCGCGGAAGGTCTCCGCCACGAGCGAGTCGACGCTGACGTTCAGCCGCTGAAGCCCGGCCTCGGCCAGCACAGCCACGTGCCGCTCCAACAGGAACCCATTGGTGGTGAGTGACAGGTCGCTCAGGCCGAGCGGCTCCATGGCCGCCAGCCGCGCGACGATGTCCGGCAGCTCGCGTCGGACGAGAGGCTCCCCGCCGGTGAGCCGCACGTTGGTGATCCCAAGCCGGACGAGGAGGCGGACCAGGCGCTCGATCTCGTCGGGGGTCAGCAGCTCCCCGTGGGGCAGGAAGGTCATGTCCTCGGAGGGCATGCAGTACAGGCAGCGGAACTGGCACGCGTCGGTGACGGATACGCGCAGCGCACGCAGCGCACGCCCGAAACCGTCGACCAGCGGCCCCTCACCATGCGCGTGGCTCGTGATGGCCGTCGGCGCGGCGCGCCCCGGCAACTTCGTGGTCTGGGTCAGCGCCTGCGCCATCGGTACAGCGTGCCAGAGGTCCATGACGCCTGCACGACGCCTTCCGTTGACCGGCCCCGTCGCCGAGCGTACGTTCACTTCATGAACAGGGTCGCGGCCGTGACGTTGGTCGTCTTCCTGATCGGATGTTCATTGCCTCGCGCAAAGGTTCCGGTTGACTGCGAGCCTCCGCCCGCGCCTGTGCCTCACGTCCACGTGCTGGCATGTGACGAGGCCGTGAGCACTGCGCTTGGCGCTCTTCCCCCTGACATGTCCGTGCGCCGAGCGTTCTTCTATTTCGGTGCTTGCGCACCTAGTTGGTACTGCCCGCTCCAACTGTTGGAGCCGAATTTCGGCACAGTCGTGTTCGAGACCAATGACCCGGGAATACGACTCGTTTGGGTAGGGATCTCAGGTAGAGATCTCCAAGGCAGAGGCGGGGCGCTCGTGCCTCACTATCAGGGCGAGTGGCTAGAAGAGTGGGAGCTTCCCGCCGTCGACTGAGACGTTAGTA
This sequence comes from Candidatus Limnocylindria bacterium, assembly GCA_044866355.1. Classification (GTDB taxonomy): domain Bacteria; phylum Chloroflexota; class Limnocylindria; order QHBO01; family QHBO01; genus DASTEQ01. The sequence goes on from JBIOTW010000103.1 coordinate 12,641, forward strand.
GGTCAGCTCCGTGGCGCCGAGGATCTCCTGCTGGTCGAGGAAGACGTCTGCCAGGTCGCAGTCGAGACCGTTCAGGTCATACGTGGCCGGGGGAAGCTCGACCGTGACACCGTCGTTGGGCGGAATGACCTGCTCCGTGCCGAGCCAGTCCGCCCCCCAGAAGGTCGACGTGACCGGCGAGATGAACAGGTAGCAGATGGTCTCGGGACCGTCGTTCGACACAGTCACGGTCACCGGCTCCAGGTCGTCGCCCAGCCCCACGAAGCTGCCGGTGACGAGCTCGCCTTCCACGTTCAATGCCAGGTCCCACATGCCCTCGGTGACCCCATCCTCCTGGAGGACGCAGACCCACCACGAGCCACTCTCGCCGCCGATCCACACCTCCTCGAGGTAGGAGACGTCCTCCTGGATCTCCCCATCCAGGCTCCAGATCGCGTCGTATGTGACGCCATCGGCCATGCCGCTGTACTCCCACCATCCGCACAGCTCGGTGGCGCCCGACGCCAGCCACACCGGGTCGCCTTCGGGCGTGAAGTCGGTGTCGTCCGGTGGCTGGGCATCGGTGAAGATCGGTCTCTCGAACGTGACGTCGTCCACATTGAAGTTGCTGGGACCGGGGTTGGGGTCGTCCGCCGGATCGGGCAGCCCGGCGAGGGGCTCGTAGGCGACGCCCGCCTCGACCGCCGCCAGCATGTCTCGGATCAGGTTCACTGGCCGCAGGCTGTTCAAGAACCCACCCAGCGGGACGCACTCGTCGTCGTCGTTGATGACGCCGTCGCGGTTGGTGTCGGTCACCACCCGGCAGTCCACGATCTCGCCGGTGTCGCCGGCGCCGAGCTGGGTGGGCACGCCGATCAGCTCACCGGCGCCGTTGGCAGCCAGACCGCCGCTGTTGCCGCCCAGGATGGTGGCGTCGGTCTTGATCCAGGCGTGCGAGCCCAGGGTGGGATTGGCGGTGAAGCCCGACACGTGGCCGTAGGTCAGCGTGATCGTGTCGCCACCAACCGAGGGGTAGCCCAAGATGATCAGCTCGTCACCGATGCCCACCGCGTCCGAGTCACCCAGCGGGATGGGGTCCAGCGCGCCGTCGTACGGACCGCCGCCCAGGTTCTCGGTGATCCGGATGATGGCCAGGTCCAGCACCGAGTCGGCCGCCACCACCTCCGCGCGGTAGGAAGGCTCGGGCGGGGTGTCGGCCTGCTGGGTAACCGCGATAACCAGCTCATCCAGGGTCACGTCGCCGGGGGCCGCGACATGGGCATTGGTGAGGATGAGGCCGTCGTCGCTGATGACCGTCCCCGATCCCCAGCCCACCATCTGTCCGCCCGACATCATCTGGACCTGGACCACCGAGCGGGCCAGGGATTCCTCGACCATCTCGGGGGTGAGCGATCCGCCGGGGCTTGGGTTGAGCGGCGAGTCGGGGATGAGCCGGAGCGCGACCAGGACGCTGATGACGAGGGTCCCGATCGCGGCCAGGCCCTGCATCCACGCGGGAGCCTCCGAGAACCGGCCTCGAGCGCCGCTGGGCGGGGGCACGGATGGCGGTCCGAGCGTGCCGGTCGGCGGGCCGGGGGTGGATACGGGCGGGGTGGCCGGAGGTTGGTCGGGTGGTGGTCCGGAGTCGGAGGTCAAGGGTCGGATACTCCGCAGCCGATGATTGCGGGCGTCACTCTACAGGGTAGGCTTCGCGCATGACGAAGATCGGCTACGCCGCCATGCTCGAGCAGTTCCATCCGACCGAGCTGCTGGAGTGGTGCGAGCAGGCCGAGGCGGCCGGATTCAGTGCCGGATTCATGGTCAGCGAGCACTTCCACCCGTGGACCCCCCAGCAGGGCCAGGCAGCGTTCGCGTGGGCTTTCATCGGGGCGCTGGGCCAGCGGACGTCACTGCCGTTCGGGACCGCGGTGACCACCCCGGGGTTCCGCTACCACCCGGCGGTCATCGCCCACGCGGCGGCCACGATGGGAGCCATGTACCCGGGCCGCTTCTGGCTGGGCCTCGGCTCCGGGGAGGCGCTGAACGAGCACATCATCGGCGGGGAGTGGCCCGAGCGGGGCGTGCGGGGCCGCATGCTGTTCGAGGGCATCGAGCTCATCTCGAAGCTGTTCAGCGGTGAGGTGGTGAAGCACGACGGGGAGTTCTTCACCCTCGAATCGGCCAAGCTCTACACCCGACCTGACCAACCCGTCCCGATCTACGTCGCGACCTCCGGGCCCATCAACGCCAAGCGCGCAGGCCGATTTGCGGACGGGCTGATCACCGTGGGAGCGGCGGACGAGAAGCTCGAGATGTTGTGGGACAAGTTCGCAGAGGGCGCCAGGGCGGAGGGCAAGGATCCGACGGGGATGCCGAAGCTGCTCCAGATCCACGTCTCGTGGGCCGACAGCCAGGCCGACGCGGAGGAGCAGGCCCTGCGCGAGTGGCCGAATGGCGGCATGCCATTCCCGAAGCAGGACATCCGCAATCCCGAGGACTTCGCGAACATGGCCAAGCTTGTCCGGATCGAGGACTACAAGGACCGAATGCTGATCTCCGCCGATCTCGACCAGCACACCGCCCACGTCCAGGAATTCGTGGACATGGGCTTCTCCGAGATCCACGTCCACAACGTCGGGCGCAACCAGGCGGACTTCATCCGCGCCTACGGGGAGCGGGTGCTGCCCCAGCTCAAGCTCGGCTAGGCGCTCGAGCCGCTCACGGCCCGCAGAGCCGTCCCCGCCGACGCCCGGTCGCCGCCACCGATGTCCAGCCTCGCTCGCCTGCGCAGCCTCACCGTCCCGATGCAGGGGCGCTCCCCGGAGGAGGCGAACCGGGTCGCGACGCCCCTCGAGCTGTTCTTCGACCTGGTCTTCGTGGTCGCCATCGCGCAGGCCGGCGCGTCACTGAGTCACGGATTGGTGACCGGCGATATCGGTCAGACCATCATTCGCTACGTCTTCGTGTTCGGCGGCATCTGGTGGGCCTGGATGAACTTCACCTGGTTCGCCAGCGCCTACGACACCGATGACGTGGTGTATCGGCTCATCACCTTCGTCCAGCTGGCGGGGGCGCTGGTGCTGGCGGCCGGCGTGCCACGCGCGTTCGAGCAGAACGACTGGCGGATCGGGCTGGCGGGGTACGTGATCATGCGCCTGGCGCTGGTCACCCAGTGGCTGCGCGTCTATCGCGACGACCCGCAGCGACGACCCGGAGCCTGGCGTTACGCGGCGGGTATCACGGCAGTCCAGATCGCATGGGTGGTCCTGATCCTGTCGTCGCCCAGTTGGTTCATGGCCGGGTTCCTGGCCCTGTTCCTGGTGGAGCTGGCCATCCCGGTGTGGGCCGAACGGGCGGCGCGGACGCCGTATCACCCCGAGCACATCTCGGAGCGCTACGGGCTGTTCACGATCATCGTCCTGGGCGAAGCCATGCTGTCCGCCTCGCTGGCGGTGCGGTTCATCGCCGACGATGGCCTGAGCTCCCAGCTGGTCGGCATCCTGCTGGGCGGGATGCTCATCGTGTTCACGATGTGGTGGCTGTACTTCGAGCGGCCGCCCGGCTCGGTGCTCAGCTCGCTGCGACAGGGGTTCGTGTGGGGATATGGGCACCTCCCCGTGTGGGCCGCCGCGGCCGCCGTGGGCTCCGGGCTGGCGGTGGCGATCGAGCAGGCCTCGGAACTGGCGGTGCTGGATGCGGTGCAGGCCGGGTACGTCGTGGCGGTGCCGGTCGCGATCTACCTGATCGGGCTGGGGCTCCTGCGTGCGCGGCCGTTGGTGGAACGATGGGCGGATGGGGTGCCAGTGGTGCTGACCATCGGCGCCATCCTGCTCGCGCCCCTCACCGGCTGGGGGGTTCTGCTGACGGGGCTCATCCTGGCGGCGCTCCTCGGCTTCAAGCTCGCCACCGGCCGGTTGCCCTCGCAGCACCGCGTCACAGAGGAATGAACCGGGCCGTGGCGGGACGCCCGGTCCACCTCATCGGGGTCCCATTCAACTCGGCGGGCAGGACGGACGGCGTAGCCCGGGCTCCCCTCGCCCTGAGAGGGGCGGGACTGGTTGAGGCTCTGCGTGACGCCGGCCTCGAGGTGGTCGACCGAGGAGATTCGGAGTACGGACCAACCGCGCCGGAGCGCGATCCGGCCTCGCATGTGATCGCGCCTACAACGCTGGCGGCCATGATCCGTGCCGTGCGGGCCGAGGTGGCGACGACGCTCGGCTCAGGTTCCTTTCCGCTGGTCCTGGGCGGTGACTGCCCCGTGCTGCTCGGCTGTCTCGGCGGTCCGGGCTTGGACGCGCCGCCGGGGCTTCTTTTCGTCGACGGCCATGAAGACGCATGGCCTCCCGCGGCCTCGGCCACCGGGGAGGCGGCTGACATGGAGCTCGGGTTCGCTCTCGGCATGACCGTGTCTGGCCTGTCGAGTGACCTCCAACGCGAGATCCCAAAGATCGATCCGGATGCCGTTGTGGTCGTCGGCCCACGTGACGAGGAGGAATTGGCGGCTGCTGGCGTTCCGTCGATCCGCTATCTCGTCGAGGTAATTGTGGCGGAGACTGCCTCGTCGGCACCGGAGGCGGTCGCGGACCACGCCGCCTCACGGCTGACTCAATGGGGGCCGTGGTGGCTCCACGTGGATCTGGACGTGCTCTCGACCGAGAGCCTGGCCGCAGTTGACTACCCGCAGGCGGGTGGCCTGGGATGGGATGCGTTGACCAGGCTGTCCCGCCGCGCGCTGTCGCGCCCGGACGTCATGGGCCTCACGGTCACCATCTTCAACCCGGACACCGACCCAGACGGATCATCGGCAGCGCGGATCGTCCGCTACCTGGCGGACTCGCTCGCCGGCCCCTGACGAAGGGCCCCTGGCGGGGGCCTGTGGACACCGGATCGTCGACGGCTTACTACTCCACCGACTCCCAGACGGTGGCAATCCCCTGCCCCACGCCGATGCACATGGTGGCCAGCCCGTACCGCGCTCCGCGGCGCCGCATCTCGTGTGCCAGGGTCGCTACCAAGCGAGCGCCGGAGGCGCCGAGCGGATGACCGATGGCGATGGCCCCGCCGTTGACGTTGACCTTGTCCGGATCCAGTCCCAGCTCCCGGATGCAGGGCAGCGCCTGCGCCGCGAAGGCTTCGTTGAGCTCAACGAGGTCCAGGTCGCTCACCGAGAGGCCGGCACGCTCGAGGGCGAGGCGGGACGCCGGGACGGGGCCGAGGCCCATGGTGGCCGGATCCACCCCCGCCACGGCGGACGAGCGCATCCGGACGATGGGACGCAGGCCCACCTCCCGCGCCCGGGCCTCGGACATGACCACCGTGGCCGCCGCCCCGTCGTTGATCCCGCTGCTGTTCCCCGCGGTCACCGAACCCGACTCGTCCTTGCGGAAGGCCGGCTTCAGGCCGGCCAGCTGCTCGAGGGTCGTCTCGGGGCGTGGGTGCTCGTCACGGTCCACGACCACCGTTTCGCCCCGCTTGGACCCCGGCACCGACATCGGTATGACCTCATCCGCGAACCGACCGGCCTCGAAGGCTGCCGCCCACCGCCGGTGCGACTCCAGGGCGAATCGGTCCTGGTCCTCGCGCGAAACCCGGACCCGTTCCACGACGTTCTCCGCCGTCTCGCCCATCGAATACGGGTAGTGGGCGTCGGCCAGGCGTGGATTCGTGAAGCGCCAGCCCAGGGTCGTGTCATAGATCGTCTGCTCGCCGCGCGGAAACGCGGCGGATGGCTTGGCCATGACGAACGGCGCGCGGGTCATGGACTCGGAGCCGCCCGCGACGAAGACTTCGCCATCGCCCGCGGTGATGGCGTGCGCCGCCCCCACGATCGCCTGCATGCCACTACCGCACAGCCGATTGACCGTCTGCCCAGGGACCGATATCGGCAGCCCGGCCAACAGGACGGCCATGCGGCCGACGTTGCGATTGTCCTCACCAGCCTGGTTGGCGGCGCCGATGATCACGTCGTCGATGGACTCCGGATCCAGGCCGGTGCGGTCGACGACGGCGCGAATGACATGGGCGGCCATGTCGTCGGGGCGGGCGTTGGCCAGCGCCCCGCCGTAGCGGCCGAAGGGCGTGCGCCGCCCATCGACGACGACCGCGGTGTGTGCGGGATCGGTCACCACGCCGACAGTATGCCCGCAGTCGGCCGCGTGCCAGCGGCTAGCATCGGGTCGTGGTGACGCCGGATCGACCCTGGCCGCTGCCGATCCCGGGGATCCGGCGGGCGTGGTGGCTGCGCGAGGCGCTGACCACCGAGGCGGCGGCTGGACGGGTGGCCCCCGCGCCACCATTGCGGGGCGAGACCTCCGCCGACGTGGCGATCATCGGTGGCGGCTACACCGGGATGTGGACGGCCTATTTCCTGACCGAGCGAGCGCCGGACCTGCGCATCGTTCTGCTCGAGCAGGACATTTGCGGGGGCGGGCCGTCGGGGCGCAACGGCGGCTTCGTGCACGGCTGGTGGGAGCAGCTCCCGTACCTCGTCAAGCGCTACGGCACCAGGGCCGGGATCGAGCTGGCCGATGCCGCCGACGAAGTCGTGGATGGGATTGGCGAGTGGTGCACGCGGCACGGCGTGGACGCGTGGTACTCGAAGGCCGGCTACCTCGCGGGCCATGCCTTCCCGCGCGTGGACAGCGGCTTTGCGGCCACCGTCGCCAAGGTGGCGCGGCTGGGAGCCGGTGGGCAGCTGGCGCATTGGGATCCGGAGGCGGTCCAGGAGGTGTGCGCGTCTCCCGCCTTCCGAGACGGGCTGTGGATGCCGAGCGCTGCGACGATTCATCCCGCGAGGCTGGCTCGCGGCCTGCGTCGCGTCCTCCTGGAACGGGGCGTGACCATCCACGAGGGCACTCACGTCCGCCGCCTGGACCCACGTGCGGGAAGCGGTGCGCGCGGCCAGCCGGGCATCCAGATATGGACCGATAACGGGTCGGTAAGAGCCCATCAGGCAGTCTTGGCCGTCAACGCCTGGGCGGCCGGCTGGCCGGGACATCGGCTCCGGCTCCTGGCCTGGGGCAGCTACATGGTGGTGACCGAACCGATTCCGGATCGGCTGGAAGAGCTGGGCTGGACCGGGAACCAGCTGCTGAGCGATACGCGGTTCACGATCAGCTACTTCCGGACGACGGCCGACGGTCGGATCGCGTTCGGGGCCGGAGTCGGGGCTGCGGGCTTCGACGGCCGGATCGATGAGACGTTCACCCACGACCGGCAGGCCATCGCTCGGGTGGCGGCCTGCTTCGACCACATCTTCCCCATGCTGCGGGACGTTCGGTTCGAGGACGCGTGGGGAGGACCCATCGACATCACCGGCGACCGCTTCCCGGTCGTCGGGTCGCGGGACGGTGGCCGCGTCCACTACGCCTATGGGTTCTCGGGCAACGGGGCGGGGCCGGCGCGCCTGGCGGGGCGCATCCTGGCGGCGCTCGTCGATGATCCACACGACCCGCTGGCCCGGCTGGCATTGGTCGGCCGCGGGCCGCGGCTCCTGCCCCCCGAGCCGTTTCGCTACATTGGGGCGCGGGTCATCCGCGAGGCACTCATCCGGCGCGACGATGCCCTGTCCGCCGGGGAGCGGCCGGGGCTCATGGTGCGGCTGCTGGCCCGGGTTCCGAGCCTCATGGGCTATCGGTTCGAGCACTAACCGATTTGCCGAGCCTGAGTGGATGTTCGCGCGACAACGCCCGTGTCACAGTAGTTCGTGCTATCGCGCTATCGTGCCGCACGATGTCACGAAACCCTGTGACGCGGTAGAGCCGTCCGGTCGGACAGGTGGGGTGCCAATTCCGTTGACCCGCGCGGGAAGCCCGGCGTAGCATCTCCGCCACGGCCGGGGACCCCTGGCCCAAGAGGAGGGTTGTCGTGCTCGCCCGTTCCCGCCGCCCGCGCGCCGCGCTGGCCATGATTGCCACTACCGCCCTGGTCCTCGCCGCCTGCCAGGGAGCCGAGCCCCAGGAGCTGCTCGTCCTGGAGTGGGCCGGCTACGACGCCGAGGACTTCTGGACCGACTTCAAGACCGCGAACCCGGAAGTCGCGGTGGACTTCGACTTCGGCTCCAACGACGCCGAGATCCTGAGCCTGATGCAGGCCGGCCACCAGGCCGACATCTTCCACTTCTACACCGGCTGGCAGCAGTTCTACGTCGACGAGGGTCTGGTCCGCGAGATCGACACCAGCAAGCTGACCAACTGGGACGCGGTCCCCGAGGAGATGCAGGCGCTGGGCCAGATCGACGGCAAGCAGTACTTCATCCCATGGGACTGGGGCTTCACCTCGATCCTGTACAACACCGAGCAGGTCCCCGAGGTCACCAGCTGGGACGCCCTGTTCAACGAGGACTACGCCGGCCATATCTCGATGTGGGATGACGGCCCCGGCGCGGTGACCGTGTCGGCCTACATCAACGGCTGGGACGAGACCGCCATCACCGACGAGCAGCTGGCCCAGATCGAGGAGGACTGGAAGGCCCAGAAGCCGCTCAACCTCCATTACTGGGACTCGGAGTACGAGAACCTCTGCCCCGAGGTCATCAGCGGCGACATCTGGGTCGCCTACGCATGGCAGGGCTGCTATGCGACGGCACTCGCCGAAGGCGTTCCGGTGGCCTACGCCAATCCGGTCGAAGGCCGGAACTCGTGGGTCGGCCTGTACGGCATCAGCGCCGATACCGACAGCTACGAGCTGGCCCTCCAGTTCCTGGACCTCAAATTGGCTGAGATGTCGTGCGGAAACGCGGTGTTCCTCTTCTACTACGGGTGCGCCAACGGCGACGTGATGGCCGCGATCGACGATCCGATCCTGATCGAGGCCTTCGCGCTCGACGACCCGAGCATCCTGGAAACCACGAACTTCACCCCGCCGGTCACTGCCGAGCAGCGCGACGCGTGGACCGCGATGTGGACGAGGGTCAAAGCCGACTAGCGGTTCGGCCGTTCGGATCGGCCTAACGAGACCGATAGGCCGATAGACCGATGCTGGGGCGGCGAGGAGCGCTTCGCTTCCTCGCCGTTCCGCCATACGTCTGGCTGGGGCTGTTCTTCGTCCTGCCCCTGATCCTGATCGTCGCCATCTCATTGCGGCCTGAGGCGGGGCCCATCGATTTCGACGATCCCTGGTCCCCGTCCCTCATGCAGTACGAGCGGGTGTGGGAGTCGCTCGCCTACCTGCGGCTACTGGGGATATCGGTCCTGATGGCGCTGGGGATCGCGGGAGCGGCGACACTTTTGGCGTACCCGGTGGCGTACTTCCTCGCCTTCCGCGCGC
>JBIOTW010000104.1:0-3774 GCA_044866355.1 Candidatus Limnocylindria bacterium
ACGAGAAGTGGAACAGCTCCGGGTCGTTGACGAAGATCACGAACGTGGGTGGGGCGATCGCCACCTGGGTGGCGTACAGAACCTTGGCCCGCCGGCCGCGCGCCACGGGGGGCGTGTGCGCCGCCACCGCGTCCCCCACCACCCGGTTGACATCGGCGGTCGGCACCCGCCGATACCGTTCCTCGGCCACGCGCCGCGCCTCGCGCAGGATGCGGTCCACCCGCTGCCCGGTCAGCCCGGACGCGAAGACGATATCGGCCCATTCCAGGTACGGCGCATCCCGGCGCAGGGAGCGCAGCCAGTCATCGGCGGTCTTGTCGTCCTTCTCGACCGCATCCCACTTGTTGATGACCAGCACCAGCCCCTTGCCGGCCTCCAGGACGTGGCCCACCACGTGCGCGTCCTGGGCGGTGAAGCCCTCGGTTGCATCGGTCAGGACCACGGCGACGTCGGCTCGGTCGATGGCTTTCAGGCTGCGCAGCACGCTGTACCGCTCGGTGCCGCGCTGGACCGACCCGCGTCGGCGGATGCCCGCCGTGTCGATGAGCACCATCGGCTCACCATCGACCATCACCTCGGCGTCCACCGCGTCGCGGGTGGTGCCCGGCGTCTCGCTGACGATCATCCGCTCGTTGCCCAGCACGCGATTGACGAGGGTCGACTTGCCCGTGTTCGGCCGTCCGACGATCGCCACCCGGGGTGGACCGATGTCGGCCTCCGCCAGCTCTTCCAGCTCGGCTTCGGTCGGCAGGTCCTCATCCCCACTGACCGATGACGCCGGCTCGGCCTCGGAAGCCTCAGCCTCCGACGCCGGCGGCAAGTGCTCGACGATGAGATCGGCCAGGTCGCCGGTATTTCGGCCGTGCTGGGCGCTGACGGTGATGGCGGGGTCGAATCCGAGGGCATAGAACTCGGCGCCCTCGGCCTCGCGGCGCGGGTTGTCGGCCTTGTTGATGACCAGGATCGTGGGCCGATGGGCCTTGCGAAGCCGATCCGCCACGTCGTAGTCCAGCGGCGCCAACCCGGCCGCGGCATCCACCACGAACAGGACGACATCGGCCTCGTCGATCGCGACCCGGGCCTGGTCCTGGACGCGCTGCTCGATGCTGGTCCCCGGCTCCAGCTCCAGGCCACCGGTGTCGACCATCATGAAGCGCCTGCCGTTCCAGTCGGCTTCGGCGTAGACCCGGTCGCGGGTCGTGCCCGCGGTGTCCTCCACGATCGCGGCTCTCTCGCCGACCATCCGATTGAACAGCGTGCTTTTGCCGACGTTCGGCCGACCCACGATGGCGACCACGGGGAGTGAGGGCATGGCGCGAGTGTATCGGCCGCCGCGGGTCGGCTAGGATCACCCACCGTGCGGATCGGGATCGTCTCCACGCGGCTTGCGGGCGTCGACGGCGTGACATTCGAAACCGCGAAATGGGAGGCGGTTCTCGAGCGGATGGGCAACGATGTCCGGCTGTGCGCCGGCGAAGTGGACGCTCTCCGCTACAGCGCCCGGCTGGTGCCGGCCATGCATTTTGCGCACCCGCCCGCGGCGCGAGTGACGTCCGCGGCGTTCGATCCGGACAGCGACGCGGAGGCCGTCCGCACCGAGATCCAGCGCCTCGCCGGGCAGCTCCTGCCGGTCCTCGCCGCGTGGGTCGAGACCGAACGCCTGGATGTGCTCATCGTGGAGAACGCGTGGGCCATCCCGATGCAGCTTCCCCTGGGCGTGGCGCTCCACACCCTGGTCGAGGAGACCGGGCTGCCGGCGATCGGGCACCACCACGACTACTGGTGGGAGCGCGGCCGCTTCGAGCGATGCGTGGTGCCTGAGATCCTGGAGTCCTCCTTCCCGCCGGATCTGCCGATGATCCGCCACGTCAGCATCAACTCCCTGGCGGCGGCCAGCCTCACCGAGCGGCGCGGCCTGGTCTCGACCGTGGTCCCCAACGTGTTCGATTTCACCGGCCGCCATCCGCCAGCTCGGCCCGACGTGCGACGCCAGCTTCGAACCGAGCTGGGCATGGGCGAGCAGGGATACCTGGTCCTCCAGCCCACTCGTGTGGTTCCGCGCAAGGGCATCGAGCTGACGATCGAGCTCGTCGGGCGGCTTGGCGACCCGGCGGCGGTGGTCCTCATCACGAGTCCTGCCGGGGACGAGGGGCTCGACTACCTGATCTCGCTCGAACGGCAGGCGGAGCGGGCCAAGGTCAACCTCCGGTACGCGGCCGACCGCTTCGTCCCGGATCTGGAAGGTCGGCCATTGGGTCCGGCCCACTCCCTCCACGACGCGTACCTGGCCGCCGACCTGGTCAGCTATCCCAGCCTGTACGAGGGATTCGGTAACGCCCTGCTGGAAGCGGTGTTCTACGGCAAGCCGGTGCTGGTCAACCGATACCCGGTGTATGACGCCGACATCCGGCCGCTGGGATTCCGGTTCGTGGAGATCCAGGGCGCCATCACCGACGAGACGGTCCGCGCGGTCCGCGCCATCCTCTCGGACCACGCGGGACAGGCGGCCGATGCCGAGCACAACTTCGTGATCGGCCAGAAGCACCTCGGATACGACCGGCTCGAACGCGCGTGGGCGGAGCTGATGGATTCGTCGACCTAGGGGGCGGCCAGGGCATAGATCCGGTCGCGGACATCCTCGAGATCGGACTCCGGGGTGGAGGTGCCTCCGGTGACCCCGATCCGGGCCTTGCCGGCCAGCCAGCCGGCGAAATCGGCCTCCAGCTCATCGGCATCGGCGACGTGGATCGTGTCGGGCAGGACCTCCGCGCATTTCACGGCCAGCTCGCGGGTGTTCGAGCTGTTCTTGCCCCCGACCACGACCATGGCGTCCACTTCGGCCGCCAGGCGCACCGAGTCGTCCTGGCGGGTAAGGGTCACCGGGCAGATCGTGTTCACCACCCGCAGGTCGTGGCAGCGGCGCAGGCAGAACGCGGCGAACTCGTCGAGCTTGCTCGGGAGGATGGTCGACTGGCTCAGCACGCCCAGCTTCTTGGTGCGCGGCACGCGCTCCCAGGTGGATCGGTCCATGTCGTCCACCACGACGTGCTTCTCGCCGGCGTACGAGCGGACGCCGCGGACCTCGGGGTGGTTCTCGTGACCGATGATGCAGACGGTGTAGCCGGCCTCGTTGAGCTCCTGGGCCGCCTTCTGGCTCTGGACCACCCAGGTGCACGTGGCGTCGATGATCTGCAGGTCGTCCTTGGACCGGAGGGTGTCAAGCTCCTCGCGCGGGACGCCGTGCGCCCGCACCACCAGGGTTCCGCCCTCGACCTGATCGGCCAGCTCGGCAGTCTGGATCCCGCGCGCTTCGAGGTCAGCCTTGATGCCCGGGTTGTGGACGAGCTGCCCGAGGGTCGTCACTTCTTCCCCTGCCTCGGAGGCCTTGCGCGCCTTGTCGATCGCCAGCCGGACGCCGTAGCAGAAGCCGGCCCGCTCGGCGATGCGGACCTCAGGACGCGTTGGGAGAGTTGCTGCCGGAGAAGCGCTCATGACGCATCCATTCTAGGAGCGTGCCCCGAGTTCAGCCGTAAACGCCCCTTCGTGCCGGGGGAAGCAGGGCCGCCACCTCCCGCATGATCCGGGTCGTCCCCTCCACCAGGTCCACGCGGTCGATGGGCCCGGTGGGCCGGTGCGGGAGCGAGAAAGGCTGACCGATGCGGACCGTGACTCGCGGTCGCGGCCCGAAGATGGCCAGCGGGCTGAGCATGCCTTCGGTGCCGGTCAAACCCAGCGGGACGATGGGTGCGCCGCTACGCATGGCCAGCAGGGCGG
>JBIOTW010000105.1:0-3042 GCA_044866355.1 Candidatus Limnocylindria bacterium
CACGTCGAAGTTGACCATGTGACCTTTCCTCCGGTGTCCGCCTAGTCCACGCCCATGATGAGGTCTGGGAGCCACGTGACCGACCCCGGAATGTAGGTGATCACCCCGAGCACCACCACCAGAATGGCGAGGAACGGCAGCAGCTCGCGGGTGAAGTCCGCGATCGTGGTCTTGCCGATGCCGCACACCACGAACATGACCGACCCGAATGGCGGGGTGACCAGCCCCAGGCTCAGGTTGTACGACATGACGACGCCGAGGTGGACGGGGTCGATGCCCGCGCGCATCGCGATAGGCAGGATCATGGGCGTGATGATGAGGAGGATCGCGATCGACTCCATCAGGCACCCGAGGATGAGCAGCAGGACGTTCAGCGCCATCAGCATGACCCAGACGCTGGCGGTCTCGCTGAAGACCGGGAGGCGCCCGAGCTGGGCCGGCACGCCGCCCCGGGCCAGGATCCACGAGAAGGCGGAGGCGGTCGCCAGGATGAACATCACCTTGCCGGTGCCCAGCGCGGCGCGGCGGAGGATGGCCGGCAGCTCGCGGAGCGGGACCGTTCGGTAGACGACCAGCCCCAGCAGGAGGGCATAGAGGCAGCCGATCGCCGCCGACTCGGTCGCGGTGAACACGCCGCCCAGGATGCCGCCCACCACGATCAACGGCATGACCAGGACGACCGAGGCGCGGCGGGTCGCCTGGAGGACCTGGTGGAAGTTCGCGGGCTCCCCGGCGGGGATGTTGCGGCGGTGGGCGATGAGGGCCGTGACGACCATCAAGGCGACGCCGGCCAGCACGCCGGGGACGATGCCGCCGATGAACATGCGCGCGATCGAGACGTTGGCGATCGACGCGTAAATGATCATGATGATGCTCGGGGGGATGATCGGCCCGAGCGTGGCCGCCGCGCCCACCAGGGCCGTCGAGAACGCCGCCCCGTATCCCGAGCGGGCCATCGTGGGGATGAGCACGACGCCGGTCGCGGCGGCGTCGGCCGTGCCGGACCCGGACACCCCGGAGAGGAGCATCTCGGTCAGCACGGAGACGTGTCCGAGCCCGCCCCGAAGGCGGCCGACGAGCACCCGGGCGAACTCGACCAGGCGCTCCGTGATCTGAGAATACTCCATCAGCTCGCCGAGGAGCAGGAAGAGCGGGACGGAGAGGATCACGAAGGAGTCGAGCCCGAAGAACATCCGCTGGACGATGACCTCCAGCGTGACGTTCGGGAGCGTGAGGAGCGCCGCGGTCGCCGCGAGCCCGAGGCTGAAGGGGATCGGGACGTTCATGACGAAGAGCACCAGCATCACCCCGAACAACACCGCGGTCAGCATCAGGAAGCCCCGGTGCCGGGTCCGACCCGCACCAGCGTCGCGAGCCGGACCAGCAGGTGGACCAGCATGTAGAGGCCGGATAGCGGGATGACGGCGTAGACGGCGCCCTGCGACAGCTGGAGGACGGGGGACACTGCCGCCCCCATCCGCCAGCTCATCGCCGTCCCGTTCCAGATGACAATAAGCACGAACACGATGCCCAACGCAGCACCGAGCACGTCGAGGACCCACCGGCCGCGCGCCGGCAACCGCTCGGCCACGAGCGCGATCGTGAAGTGGTCGTTGCGGCCGACCGTCACCGCGGCCGCCAGCAGCGCGGCCCACACGAACAGGTAGCGCACCAGCTCCTCGGACCACGGCAGCGGTTCCTCCAGGACGTAGCGGAAGAGCACCTGTAGCGACACGCAGACCAGGAACCCCAGCGAAAACAGGGCGGCTACCTCGACGAACAGGGTATCCGCCCAGGCCAGGAAACGTCGCATACGGTGCGCGGGCCGGATACTCCTACTTCGTGTCGAGCACGGCCTGGATCATCTTCCACCCGCCGACCTTGTCGGCGTACTTGTCGTACACGGGTTTCACCGCCGTCCGGAAGCGTTCGATGTCGGGGTTCTCGACGATCTCCATGCCCCGCTTCTTGACCTCGGCCAGGGCGCGGGCCTCGTCGGCGTCGAACTCCTTGTCGAACCACGCCCGGGCCTCCTCGGCCGCCTCCATGATCGCCTTCCGGTGCTCGGGCTTGAGCCCGTTGAACCACTTGGCGCTCATGCCCACCGAGCCCGGCATGTTGAAGTGCTTGGTCAGCGTGTAGTACTTCGCGGTCTCGTACGACTTCTGCTCGATGATCCCCAGCGGGCCCCACTCCGCGCCGTCGATGACCCCCTGCTTGGCGGCCATGTAGACCTCGGTCGAGGCCATCGGCGTGGGGATGGCGCCCAGCGCCCGGAACGTGTCGACCATGAGCGGCGCTTCCATGACCCGGAGCTTCAGACCCTTCACGTCATCGGGGCTCAGCACCGGCCGGCGTCGGTTCCAGATCGACCGCGCCCCATCGGGCAAGCCGGTCATGATGAGCTTGATCCCGGTCTTCTGTTCGAACTCGCCGTAGATCTGCTGGCCGATCGGGCCCCGCACGACCTTCTTCATGTGCTCGTAGTCACGGAAGATGAATGGGAAGTCGAACAGCATGGTGTTGGGATACAGCGGGGCGAGGTTGGCGTTGTTGACGCCGCACAGCTCGAGGTTGCCGCCGATGATCGCCTCGAGGTTCTCTTTGAGCCCGCCGAGCTGCCCGCTCCCCACCCACTTGATGGCGAGCTGGCCGTTCGTCTTCTCGGCCACCTTCCGGATGAAGAGCATCTGCATCCGCGGGTTGATGTAGGCCGGGCTGTTGACGGAGGCCAGGGTGGCTTCGACCTTCTGAGCGATGGCCGTGGACGGCCACACCGGGATGAGCCCGGCCACGAGGCCGAGCGCGACGAGCCAAAGCGTTACGAGCCGTGTCCCTTTCATCGTTCCCTCCACGCCTCCGAGGTTGGAAGCTACGGGCCGTGAACGGCGCTCGCCCCTCAGTGCCGATCGTGGATCACGCGACCGGCGAGCGGGCACACCCTCGTGCTCACCATATCGACAGACGGTCGGCCACCCCTCCGGGCGCGAACTGGCGCGACGTGCTGCGATGCGGGCCGGCTCAGTCTAGCATCTTGGCTGA
>JBIOTW010000106.1:0-27080 GCA_044866355.1 Candidatus Limnocylindria bacterium
TGCCGCTGGGGCGCCTGAACCGATTCGGATTAGCGCTGGGTTACGCGGCGCTTAGCGCGATCGCCTGGGAGCTGATCGAGTACGTGACGTTCATCAAGGACTCGCCCGAGCTCGCCACGGCCTACACCGATACCCTCTTCGACGAGATCCTCGGGACCTCGGGTGGAGCAGTGGCGGCTGCGCTGGTGGCCTGGCGCGTGCCGCGTCCTACCGGGACGGGCGAGTGACGATGGGTCCGACCAAGCGACCGGAGGAGTGGACCGACGAGGAGTGGAGTCGCCACGTCCTGGGCGCCGGATTTGGCCTCCGATATGGCCGTCGATTCTTCCGCAGCCTGCCGAACTCACCGCGCTGCAAGGCATGCGCTTCTCCGTTCGCCGCTCCGTTTGGGCCGCTGATGCGGATGATCGGCAAGGGGCCTTTCCCAGGGAATCCCAAGTACTGCGGGGCGTGCTTCAAGCAGCTGCTCGAGCATCGGGCGGGAGCCGAAATCGAGTGCAGCATGCTGTTCGCCGACGTCCGCGGATCAACGCCGATGGCCGAGTCGATGACCGCGACCGAGTTCCGGGCCCTGATGGATCGATTCTTCGCCACCGCCTCGGACGTGCTGGTGGATCACGATGCTGTGGTCGACAAGTTCGTGGGCGATGAGGTCATCGGGTTGTTCATTCCGGCTCTGACCGGCGAACTCCACGCCAGCCGCGCCATCGATGCCGGACGATCCCTGCTTGCTGCGACGGGGAGCGGCACGCCGAACGCGTGGGTACCGGTCGGAGCCGGGGTCAACACCGGGGTCGCCTGGGTCGGAGCGGTGGGCGAGGGGATGCAGATCGAGTTCACCGCGCTCGGTGATCCGGTCAACGTCGCGGCTCGCCTGGCGTCCGTCGCGGGCGCGGGCGAGCTGCTGGTCACAGCTGCCGCAGCGGAATCGGCGCACCTGGCGGATGCCGGGCTGGAGCATCGGTCGATCGCCCTGAAGGGAAAGTCGGAGGCGACTGAAGTGGTGGTTCTGGGACCTGCTTGATGGACGCGCGCGGCGGTTCCAACGACGAGCAGCACAGCCGCGGCCTGTTGGCGGGGACCGAGCAGCCGTTCCGGCACATGCGCCGGTTCTGGGGCCGCTTTCCGAGCCAACCCCGCTGCAAGTCGTGCACCCGGCCGTTCGGCGGCGTGGGCGGCGCGATCATGCGCGGGATCGGCCTGGGGCCCTGGCCGAGGAACCCGAAGTACTGCACCGGGTGTTTTCGGTCCATCTCGAAACATCGGTCTGGCGCAGAGATCGAATGCAGCCTCCTGTTCGCGGACGTCCGGGAGTCGACGCCGCTTGCCGAATCACTGGGCCCGACCGAGTTCCGGGCCTTGATGGACCGATACTTCCACGTCGCTTCCGAGGTGCTCATCGAGAGGGACGCGATCGTCGACAAGTTCATCGGTGATGCCGTGTACGCGATCTTCGTCCCGGCCCTGGCTGGCGAGCTCCATGCCCGCCGCGCGATCGAAGCTGGGCGCCAGCTGCTCTCTGTGACTGGCAACGACGGGCCCGATCCGTGGCTGCCGCTGGGAGCCGGGGTCAACACCGGCGTGGCGTATGTGGGCACGGTGGGCGAGGGTGACATGGTGGAAATCACCGCCCTGGGCGACCCGGTCAATGTGGCGTCTCGCCTGGCGTCCGCTGCTCGTGCCGGCGAAGTTCTCGTGAGCAGCGCGTCGTTCGTTGCGTCTGGCCTGAGCGGCGAGGGGCTGGAACATCGGTCCCTGGCGTTGAAGGGGAAGTCCGAGCCGACCGATGTAGTGGTCTTGGGTCCGGCCTAGGGCTCGGCTTCGGCTTCCCGCTCGATTTCGTCGCGGAGGGCGGCGAGGACCTCAAGGTGGATGCGGTCCCTCGGACGGCCCGAGGCGCGCTTCATGGCCATGAGGTCCTCGAGCGCGGCGACCTGGACGGTGACCTCGCCGAGGTCCAGCGTCGTGGCGTTGCGGCTGAGCTCCTCGTAGCCAGCCGTGCCCGACGGGGTGCCCAGGATGTCCAGGTCGCCGGCGTCGGTCACGAAGGTGAAGCTGTCGCCGCGCTGGAGGGTGTCCGCGTCGAGGCGGAACGGCAGGCCTTCCGGAGCGCCGCGCAGGTAGGCGTGCAACTCCTGTAGAGCCTTGGCGAGGCGTTCGAGGTTGTCGCGATCGCGGGCGTAGCAGACGTCGATGTCGACGGTGAGGATTGTCGATCCCAGGAGCTTGCCCGCGAAACCGCCGATCAGGACGTACCGGACCTGGTGACGGTTCAGGGTCTGAAGGGCACGGATCGGGTCGAATTCGCGCTGGACGGTCATGCGTGCATCGGCCTCGACGGCTGGAGGCGGAGGGCGGCGCGCGCTTCCTGGACGGCGAGGGCGGCCCGGGCAGCGGGCGTCAGTCGCAGGCGATCGCGGATCAGGGAACGGTCTTCGTCCGCACCGGCGATGGGGGCGAGCTCGAGATCGTGGCCGGCGGCCTGCAGAAGCGTGCGGAGATTGTCGAGGGTGGGGTTCACCCGTCCGGTTTCGATGCGACCGATCGTGGACTGCGGCACATGTGCGGCGGCCGCCAGCTGCCGTTGGGTCATGCCGGCGCGGCGGCGTGAGTGGCGGAGGAGAGTCGCGGCTCGCATGTCCGGATCATACCATGCGGTGATAGCAGATACGCTATCAGAGTTCCGCTTGGAGTGGGTAACGAAAGACCCCGATTGCTCTCGTTCCTTTCGGACTTCCAGGCTTCGGGGCCTCTCTACTCCTCTGATGGTTTCCCACCAGAGAAGACGGACAGTTTAGCACGATTCCCGGGACGCGTCCAAGGGCTCGCGTCCGATAGGATCGGGGTATGGCGCCGCCGCTCCCCGAGCGATTCTGCTGCGACGACGACCTCGCCCTGATCGGCTGCGATGGCCGTGACGCCGAGGCCCAGCTGGAGGAGTGGCAGGAATACGGCAACTCCGACAGCACCCAGGCGCTGCTGGACGCGGTGCTGGACGAGGGCGTCGAGGGGGCGCGGCTGCTGAACGTGGGGGCGGGGATCGGTGTCGTCCACCTCGAGCTGCTCGACGCCGGGGCGGCCAGCGCGGTGGACGTCGATGCGTCGCGCGAATACCTCGCCGTGGCGCGTGCCGAAGCGGAACGCCGGGGCGTGGCGGATCGGGTCGAGCACCATTACGGCGACCTGGTCGAGCTGGCCGACGGCCTGCCCGACACCGACGTCGTGACACTGGACCACGTCATCTGCTGCTATCCCTATGTGGATCGCCTGCTGGGCGCGGCCGTCCGGCCGGCGACGCGGCTGGTCGCGCTGAGCTATCCCCTCGACACGTGGTGGCTGCGCGCGTACATGCGCGCCCACAACGTGTGGTGGGCGCTCCGCCGCATGCCCGACCGCTGGTACATCCACCGCCGCGCCCGCGTGAATCGGCTCATGGACGAGCGCGGGTTCCGCGAGCACAAATGGACCCGGGTGGGGACCTGGCAGGTGGTCCTGTATCGTCGCCAGTCGGTCGCATGACGCGCCCGCTGAAGGTGGGCGTCCAGCTCCCCGAGGTCGAGTGGGTGCCGCGCTGGTCCGACCTGCGCGAGATGGCGCACACGGCCGAAGGCATCGGTCTGGACTCAATCTGGGTTGGCGACCACCTCCTGTACCGATACGAGGGCAAGCCGTCCCGCGGACCGTGGGAGGCGTGGACCCAGCTGGCGGCCATCGCCGCCGTCACCGAGCGCGTGGAGCTCGGCCCGCTGGTCGCCGCCACCTCGTTCCACAACCCGGCCATGCTGGCCAAGAAGGCCGCCACCCTGGAGGAGATCTCCGGCGGGCGCCTGATCCTGGGGCTGGGCGCAGGCTGGAACGAGGCGGAGTACACCGCGTACGGGTATCCGTTCGACCATCGGGTCAGTCGCTTTCAAGAGGCGTTCACCATCATTCGGTCGCTTCTGCATGATGGCCGCTGCGACTTTCACGGGGCTTACTACGACATTACCGATGCCGAGCTGCTGCCGCGCGGACCGCGTCCGACCGGGCCGCCACTGATGGTGGGATCGATCGGGGAGCGGATGCTGGCCATCACCCTCCCCTGGGTGCAGTCGTGGAACGCATGGTTTACCAAGTTCGGCAACTCGCCCGAGGGGTACCGGGCGATCCGCGACCAGGTCGACGCCGCGTGTCGGGCGGTGGGCCGCGACCCGACGACCCTGGAGCGGACGGTCGCCGTGCTGGTCAAGCTCCCGGGGGCTCCGGGCGTACCGCAGGGGTACTCGAACCGCCCCAGCGCAGCGGCCATCTCCGGGGAGCCGGAGGTGTTGGCGCCGGCGCTGCGCGCCTTCGCGGCCGAGGGGATCGGCCACATCCAGCTGGTGCTGGACCCGATCACCGCGGACAGCATTGCGGCCTTGAGGCCGACTCTTGCCCTTCTCGACGCGAGCAGCGGGGTGGTACAGTAAGCGGGTCGCGAACCTTTGAGTAGATTTGAGTAGGTTTTGGCCCGTCATAAGCTCGATCGCGATTGGGTAGGTCTGTCTGAAGCGAGCCGTGTGCTCGGCGTTTCGCCTACCACGTTGCGCCGCTGGAGCGATGCCGGTCGCCTCCGGGTCTTCACGACTCCCGGCGGCCATCGCCGGTTCTCGCGGGCCGCGCTCGAGCGCCTGCTGCCGGCCGATCGTTCGCGTCGGCCCACGCTGGGTGGCGCGGGGTTCACGCCGAGCCGGATCGCTCGAACGTACCGTCGCGCGAGTCGGGATGCGGCTCCGGAGCTGCCCTGGGTCCTGACCCTCAGCGACGAGCAGCGCATCCTCTTTCGGGAGCGAGGCCAGGTCCTCGCCGCCAGCCTCCTTCAGTACGTCGATGCCACCCAGCCGGAAACGGCCGAACACCATCTGAAGGAGGCATCGGTCACGGCGGCCGAGTACGGCCGGGTGGCGGCGAAGCTCGGCCTTTCGCTCAGCCAGACCGTCGAGGCCTTTCTGAGGTTCCGCACGCCATTCCATCACGAGCTCGCCGTTGCGGCCCGCCGGCGGGGGTTCGACGCCGCGGAGACGACTGACCTCCTGGAGACGGCCGAGCGGGCAATGGATCAACTGCTCCTGGCGACGATGGGCGGCCACAATTCGGCAAGGAACCGGGGTCTGCCCGGGGCGCCGGTTGCGGCGATCGTGCCGGAGGATCGAGAGGCGTGAGCCCGGCCGGGCCAGGCGCCATCGTGGCGCTCGTCACCCACGCCCGCGACGTCCCCGCTGCTGAGCGCGAGCGGTTCGGGGCGCGATTGCGCGACGAGCTGACCGCCAGGGCACTGGTGCTCGAGACCTGCCACCGGGTGGAGGGATACGTCGTCTCCCCCGACGACGCGGAGCGGACGGTACTCGCAGCCTCGGTTCCGCCCGGGGGCAGAGCGCTGATCGGTGAGCCGGCCGTCCGGCACGCGATCGCGGTCGCGGTCGGACGCGATTCGGTGGTCATCGGCGAGGATCAGATCCTCCACCAGCTCCGCGAATCGGTCGATACGGCCCGCGCCGCCGGCGGTTTCGACACGGTTCTCGCGCGGCTGTTCGCCGTGGCATTGAAAGCGGGGCGTCGCGCTCGGTCGTGGCGTCAGGGCCCGCAGCGCTCGCTCGCGGACGTCGCGCTTGCGTCGATCGAGCGTCAGTGTGGTCCGCTCCGCGGTCGCGACGTCCTCATCGTGGGTGCCGGCCGGATCGGTCGTCTGGCCGCCCGCGCGGCGGCCGCAGCCGGCGCATCGGTCACGGTTGCGAACCGTTCTGCCATGGGCGCCCAGTCCCTTGCGGCGATGACCGGCGGTCGGATCGTTCCGTTCGACCCCGGCGCCCGGACTGCGGCGTTCGCCGGCGTCATTGTCGCCCTCAGCGGACCATGGCCCATCGCCGCGCGCACCGTAGAAGCGCTGCGTGGAAGTAGAACCATCGTCGTCGATCTGTCGGTTCCTGCGGCCATTCCCAGCCCGGCCGTCACGGCGCTCGGCGAGCGCTTTGTCTCGGCTGATGCCCTCGTACTGGCCGACCCCGACCCGGGGGCGCTCGAAGCCGTCTCGCTCGTTCGGTTAGACGACCTGATCGATCGCACGACGGCGGAGTTCCTCGATTGGGTGAAAAGCCGGGATGGACGCGCCGCAGCGGAGGCGCTGATCAAGCGGGCGGATCGCGAGCGTGAGGCTGAGCTGGCTGCGCTATGGCGGCGGCTTCCCGACCTGCAACCTGAGGACCGCGACGCGATCGAGGGGATGACCCGACATCTGGCCAGGCGACTCCTGCGCGAGCCTCTCGAGCGCCTGGGACGGGATTCCGACGGTCGCGACGGGCAGGCCGTGCGGGACATCTTCGCCCTGTGAACAGTTCCCAGATCCTGATCGGCTCTCGGGGGAGTCAGCTGGCCCTTGCCCAGGCAAAGCTCGTCGTCGACGCCCTCGAACGCGCGGGCCGCAAGAGCCGCATCGTCGTCGTCGAGACCGAGGGCGACCGCCGTCCGCCCGACACGGCTTGGGGGGAGGGCGCCTTCGTCGCCGCGATCGAGCGTGCACTGCTGGCCGGCCGCGTCGACGTCGCGATCCATAGCGCGAAGGACATCCCGACCGATGAGGACCAGCGGCTTCAGGTCGCCGCGTATCTAGCCCGGGACGACCCTCGCGACGCCCTCGTCGTGCGGGCCGGCGCGGAGGAGCAACGGCTCGACGATCTCCCGCCCAACTCTCGCGTCGGGACCGATAGCCCGCGACGGACGGGCTTCATGCTCGCCCGGCGCCCGGACCTCGCGGTTCATCCCCTTCACGGCAACGTCGATACTCGCCTCCGCCGGCTTGACGCCGGTGCCACGGACGCCCTGGTCCTGGCGTGCGCAGGACTGGATCGAATCGGGCGGAGTGATCGCATCGCGGAGCGAATGGAACCCGATGTCATGCCGCCCGCGCCAGGCCAGGGCGCCATCGCCGTCCAGGTTCGGCGCGATGACGCGCGGATGCTCGAGCTGGTCGCCGCGATCGACGATCGACCGACGCGCCTCACGGTCGAGGCCGAGCGGGCGTTCCTCAGCGCATCGGGGGGAGGCTGCCGCGCTCCAATCGGCGCCCTGGCCACCATCACCGATGACGAGCTCGAGCTCCTCGGCGGGTGGGCCAGCCCGGACGGCTCGGACACCGCGGTCGCCCGGCGCCGCGGACCCGTCACCGCGGGCGAAGAACTCGCCCGCGAGGTCGCCGCGGCGCTCGATTTCCGCACGCGAGTCCCTCAGGGGGCCGCCGACCTCAAGCCGAATCCGCCGCGCTCCACCGCTCGCCGGGTCCTGGTCGCCCGGGCGGCCGAGCAGGCGGACGAACTCGCATCGGCCCTGCGCCACGAGGGCCTCGATCCCGTGCGGGTGCCGACGATCGCGGTCGAGCCCGATCCGCCCGGCGGCGAGCTCGACGCCGCAGCGCGCCACCTCGACACCTACGCCTGGGTGGTGATTACCAGCGCGAATGGTGCGCGGGCGATCCTTGAATCTGCCGATCGCCTCGTCGCCCCCCTGGAGACGCCGCGGTGGGCCGCCATCGGCCCGGCCACCCGGGCCGTCCTCGAGCACGCGGGCATCACGGTCGCGGTCCAGCCCAGCCAGGCCAACGGCAACGCGATGGGCGTCGAACTTCCAGTCGTTCATGGCGACCGAGTCCTCGTGATCCGCGGGGACCTCGCCGGCACGGAGATCGCCGACGCCCTGCGTGCCCGAGGGGCGGGGGTTGACGACGTCGTCGCTTATCGGACCCGCGAGGCGCCGGCCAGCTCCGGTCCCCTGCTCCGGCGCGCCCTGTCGGAGGGGCCGATCGACGCCGTCGTATTCACGAGCGGCTCGACCATCCGCGGCCTGGTGGCGCTCGCCAGCGCCTCGTCTGTCGACGTGTCCTCGATCCCGTCGGTCTGCATCGGTCCGAAAACCGCGGCCGACGCTCGCGTGGCGGGCTTCTCGGTCCTCGCCGTGGCGGCGATCCCGGAAGCAACGGCACTGGCCGCCACGACCGCCCGTGCCCTGGCGGCTCACCCCGAGGACATCGGATGAAGCTGGACATTGACCTACCCCCTGAGGTCGCTGTGTCCCCCTCTACGGGGCCGCTCGCGATCCGGCCCCGGCGGCTGCGGCGAACGGCCGCGCTGCGGGCGCTGGTGCGCGAGACCCGCCTCCATCCCCGGATGCTGGTCGCGCCGCTCTTTGTCCGGCCCGGTTCCGGCGTGCGTGACCCGATCGCATCCATGCCCGGGGTAGCCCGGCTGTCACCGGACGCCGCCGCCGCCGAGGCGGCGCGCCTCACCGAGCGCGGTGTGGGCGGTGTCATCCTGTTCGGCTTGCCTGAGGCGAAGGACGCAGTCGGCAGTGGTGCGTCGGCCGAGGATGGGATCGTCCAGCAGGCGCTCCGCCGCATCCGCGCCCTTGAGCTGCCGCTCGTCACCATCGCCGACACGTGCCTGTGCGAGTACACCGACCACGGGCACTGCGGTCCAATCGCGGCCGACGGATCGGTCGACAATGACGTTGCCCTCGTCCGCCTCGGCGAGACTGCGGTCAGCCAGGCCCGGGCAGGCGCCGACATCGTCGCCCCCAGCGCGATGATGGACGGCCAGGTGGCGGCGATCCGGTTGGCGCTCGACGCGGCCGGGTTCGAACAGACCGCGATCATGGCCTACGCCGCGAAGCACGCCTCGGCCTTCTACGGCCCCTTCCGAGAGGCCGCCGACAGCGCACCCGCGTTCGGGGACCGGCGCGGCTACCAGATGGACCCGGCCAACGGCCGCGAGGCCCTCCGCGAGATGGCCCTCGACGTTGCCGAGGGCGCGGACATCCTGCTCGTCAAGCCGGCGCTCCCGGCGCTCGACCTGATTGCTGGCGCGCGCGCTCGGTTCAACCTGCCGATCGCGGCGTATCAGGTGTCCGGGGAGTACGCGATGCTGACCGCCGCAGCGGAGCGCGGCTGGCTCGACGGACGCCGGGCGACGACCGAGGCCGTCACGGCGATCGTCCGTGCCGGCGCCGGGATCGTCATCACCTACGCCGCCGCCGAGCTGGCGACCTGGCTGCGGCAAGACCGATGAGCGCCGACGAGCAGACCTACATCCAGGCCTTCGCCGTTGGCCTCGATCCGGCCTGGCGTCGCCGGAGCGACGAGGAACGCCACGATGACGCGATTCGCTTCGCGGAGGCGGAGGCGGCGGCGGCGCTCGACGGCGTCCGAAGCATCCCGTATTCCTCGATCGGGCTGGAGCCCGGCGTGGATCTGCTGTTCTGGCGGATGGCGCCGACGATCGACGGGCTCGAGGCCGCGGCGGCCGCGCTGCTGCGGGCCGGTCTCGGCCGCTGGCTCACCGTCCGCCACTCGCTCGTCGGAAGAGTGGGACCGTCGCAGTACGTCAAGAAGCCGACGGACCAGGAGCAGTCGCTCTTCAGCGGCGAGCGCTCGCGGTACCTCGTCGTCTACCCGTTCACGAAGAGCACCGGTTGGTATCTCCTCTCGCGCGAGGCGCGCCAGGGCGTGATGAACGAGCATATGCGGGTCGGCCACGAGTACCCGATGGTCCGCCAGGCGCTGGCGTACTCATTCGGCCTCGACGGCCAGGATTTCGTCGTCGCCTACGAGACCGACGATCTCGTCGCCTTCGGCGACCTCGTCCGCGCCCTGCGCAGCACCGAAAGCCGGCGCTCGACCGTTCGCGACACCCCAATCCTGCTCGGGATCCAGCGCCCGGTCGAGGAGATTCTCAAGATGCTCGGCGCGCCATGACGGCTCCGCTCGAGACGGGCATTCGCAGCTCCGACCTCGTAGCGCGGGCCGAGGCCCTGTTTCCGGGCGGCGTGAACAGCCCGGTCCGCGCCTTTCGCGCAGTCGAACGTCCTGCCCTCGTGCTCGAGCACGGCGCGGGCGCTTACGTCTGGGACGCGGACGGCCGGCGCTACGTCGACTACATCGGTTCCTGGGGCCCGGCCATCCTCGGTCATGCTCATCCAACCGTCGTTGACGCCGTCGTCGAAGCCGCCCGGAACGGCTTCGCGCTGGGCGCGACGCATCCGCTCGAGGTCGCGCTCGGCGAGGCGATCCAGAGGGCCATGCCGTCAATCGAGCGCCTGCGGTTCACGTCATCGGGCACCGAGGCGGTCATGAGCGCTCTCCGGTTGGCGCGCGCGGCGACCGGCCGCGACCTCGTCGTGAAGTTCGCCGGTGGCTATCACGGTCACGTCGACAGCCTCCTGGTGGAGGCCGGCTCGGGGATTGCGACCCAGGGCATTCCGGGCAGCGCCGGCGTCCCCGAGGCGACCGCCGCGCTCACGCTCGTCCTGCCCTACAACGACCCAACTTCGGTCACGCTTGCCTTCGCCCAGCATTTGGGCCGAATCGCTGCCGTGATCGTTGAGCCGGTCGCGGCCAACGTCGGCGTCGTGCCTCCTGCCTCTGGCTTCCTCGAGCATCTCCGCGAGACGACTCGGGCCGACGGGGCGTTGCTGATCTTCGATGAGGTCATCACCGGCTTCCGGGTTGGGCCCGGCGGCGCCCAGGCTCGCTTCGGCATCCTGCCGGACATCACCACCCTCGGCAAGATCATCGGCGGCGGGATGCCGATCGGCGCCTACGGCGGGCGGGCCGACCTGATGGACCTCGTGGCCCCCGCCGGGACGGTTTACCAGGCCGGGACGCTGTCGGGCCATCCGCTCGCCATGGCGGCCGGGATCGCGACGTTGGCGGAGCTCACCGGGGAGCGGTACGTCGAACTCGAGGAGCGCGCCGACTGGCTCGAGTCCGGGCTTCGTGCCGCGGCGACCGAGGCTGGCCGGGCAGTGTCCATCGCCCGCGTCGGTTCGCTCCTGACCGTCTTCTTCCGGCCCACGCCGCCGCTCAACGCCGAGGAGGCACTCGCCGCCGATCGCGAGGCGTTTTCCCGGTTCTTCGGAGCGATGCTCGATCGCGGGATCCTGCTGCCACCATCCCAGTTCGAGGCCTGGTTCGTCTCGATGGCGCACGGACCAGACGCTCTGGCGGCCACCGCGGACGCGGCGCGGACGGCGTTCCGGGCATGAACGATCGGTTCCTGCGCGCCTGCCGGCGTGAGCCCGTTGACGCGACCCCGGTCTGGTTCATGCGCCAGGCCGGCCGAAGCTTCCCGGCCTACCGCAGTCTCCGCGAGCGATACGGCATCCTGGAGCTGGCCAAGACGCCCGACCTGTGTGCCGAGGTCACGCTGATGCCGATTCGCGAGCTCGGCGTCGATGCGGCGGTCCTGTTCGCCGACATCATGCTGCCGCTGGAGCCGATGGGCGTGGACCTGCGGATCGAGCCCGAGGTCGGGCCGATCATCGACCGACCGATCCGCTCGGCCGCCGACGTCGAGGCACTCCGGCCGTTTGATCCGGCCGGGGTGCGGCCCACGCTGGACGCGATCCGCCTCGTCCGGCGCGAGCTCGACGGGAAGGCCGGCATGATCGGCTTCTCGGGCGCGCCGTTCACGCTCGCCTGTTATCTCATCGAAGGCCGCCCGTCGCGCGACTTCGCAATCGCGAAGGCGTTCATGTACCGCGAGCCTGCCGCGTGGCATGACCTCATGGATCGCCTGTCCACCATGGTCGTGGCCTATCTCCGGGCCCAGGTCGAGGCCGGCGCGGAGGTCGTCCAGTTGTTCGACACCTGGATCGGGGGCCTCGGCCCGGCCGACTACGCGGCTTTCGTCCAGCCCCACGTGGGACGAATCTTCGCCGCCCTCAGCGGCGTGCCGTCGATCCATTTCGGGACCAGCACCGCGGCGCTGTTGGAGCTCATGGCCGATGCCGGCGGCGACGTCATCGGGATCGACCACCGGATGTCACTGGCCGAAGCCTGGGGACGCGTCGGGCCAGGCCTGGGGGTCCAGGGCAACCTCGACGCGACGCGGCTCCTTGCCGGCTGGGAGGCGACGGAAGCGGGCGCGCGAGCTGTGCTCGACGAAGCGGACGGCCGTGTCGGCCACGTGTTCAATCTCGGCCACGGGGTCCTGCCGGGCACCGACCCAGGGCTTCTTCGTCGCCTCGTCGACTTTGTCCACCAGCAGACGAGCCGGCCCGCCGTCGCAGCCGAGTCCCCGGCCGAGGCCGCTGGATGAGTCGGGCGCGCGCACACACCGGCGCGCGCGAAGGCGCGCTCCTGATGACCTACGGCTCGCCGGCCTCGCTTGACCGCGAGGACATCCGTGCCTATCTGACCCGCGTCCGCGGTGGGCGCGAGCCGGCAGCTGAGCTTGTCGACGAGTTCACGCGCAGGTATCGGCTCATCGGCGTCTCACCGCTGGTCGAGATCACCCGTTCGCAGGCGCGGGCGCTCGCGGATCTGCTCGGCTGGCCGGTCGAGGTCGGGATGCGGTTCTCCACGCCATCGGTCGCGGACGGCATCCGGGCGCTCGCTGAGCGCGGCGTGAAACGCATCGCGGCGGTCGTCCTCTCGCCGCAGTTCTCGCCGCTGCTGATGGGCGGCTATGCGAGGGCGATCGAGGATGCTCAGGCGGAGCTCGGTGATCGGGCACCGCGGGTCAACGTCGCGGGTGCCTGGCATGACGAACCGGCGTTCGTCGCCGCCCTTGCCCGCCGCGTGGGCGATGCGTTGGATCGCCTCCGAGCGAATGGGGTCGACGGGGTCACGGTGCTCATGACGGCGCACAGCCTGCCGAGGCGCGTTGCCGATCAGGAGCCTGGCTACTTGGCTCAACTCCGAGACACGGCGGAAGCCGTCGCAGCGGGTGCAAATCTGGCGGACGGGCGTTGGTCCTTTTGCTGGCAGAGCGCCGGTCATGAGCCGGGGGAATGGATGAAGCCCGACTTCATGGACCTGCTGCCCGAGCTCGCTGCGGTCGGCCAGCGCTCGGTCGTGGTCGCCCCCATCCAGTTTCTGGCGGATCACCTGGAGGTCCTGTACGACGTCGACATCGCGGCGCGCGAGCAGGCCGAGGCGTGCGGCCTGACGCTCCACCGGATCGGATCGCTCAACACCGATCCGGGTCTGCTCGAGGCCCTGGCTGCCGTTGCTCGACGCACGCTGACCAGGGGTCACCGAGATAGGCACTGATCGATTGGCGCCCCTGCGGCTCAGACCCTGACCATCAGGCGCGGGCCGGGGCCGGCGTGCCCTCTTCGGCGGTCAGTGCGACCTCGTCGAGGGGAGGGCACTCCGGAAGGCTGGTCACCGGGGTCGTTGGCAGGCGGGCCCGCAGGAACGCGCCGACGTACACGCCGCCCAGGATCACCGCACTGCCGAGCACGAAGGACGGCGAGATCCGCTCGCCGAGGAGGACGGCGGCCAGCACGACCGCCACGACCGGCATCAGGAGCGTCGAGTACGAGACGGCCGACGCTGTCCACCGCTGGAGGGCAAAGACGTACAGCGAGAACAGCCCCACCGAGCCAAAGAGCACGAGGTAGCCCATGGCCGTCCACGTGACGGCGTCAGTCGGCAGGCCGCGCGGCTCGCCGGCGACCAGCGACAGGATCAACAGCGATCCGCCCCCCACCAGCAGGGCGACCCCGTTGGTGGCGAACGGGTCGCTCTTGGGGATCGATTTCACGATGACGGCGGACTCGGCGATACAGACCGCCGCCAGGACGATGAGCACCAGCGAAAGCAGCGGCACGTCCGCGCCGAGCTGGTCGACGAAGACGAGGCCGATACCGACCAGCGCAATCAAGGATCCCAGCAGACCCTGGAGATGGAAGCGCTCCTGGCGATGGGCAATCGCCAACCCGAACGTGAACAGCGGGGTCAGCGCGATGAGGACCATGGCCGTGCCGGCCGGCACGTCGCGCAGGCCGGTGTACGCGAAGCCAAAAGCGGCGGTGAATCCCACCACGCCGTACAACGCCGCTCCCCACAGGCTGCGGCCGCGGGGCAGCGACCTCCGGGCCACCAGGACGATGCTCATCATCACCATCGCGGCAGCCAAAAACCGAAGGCTGCCGCCCCAGAACGGAGCCAGCTCCTCCACTGTCAGTTTCACGCCGATGGCGTTGGCGCTGCCAATCAGGACCACGCCGACGAAGGCGAGGAGCGTGGCGCGGTCGGGACGGGCGGCCGAGGGTTCGGATCCGGTCATGGTCACGCCACTGTAGACCGGGTCTGGGTCCTCAGTCGGTGTTCCGAGGTACGCCCACCTCGGCGAGGCGGCGGGCGAGGAACGCGCGCTCGGTTGCGTTCGAGGTCAGCACCGCTGCCCGCTCGTACGCGGAGCGGGCCTCGTCCCGCCGGCCGAGCCGACGCAACAGGTCGGCGCGGGCCGAGTGGAGATAGGCGTAGGACTCGAGCTGCCCCTCCCCGGCGAGGCGGTCCATGATCGCCAGCCCGGCCGCGGGCCCCTGGACCATGGCCACCGCCACGGCCCGGTTCAGCTCGACCACCGGCGTTGGGGCGAGTCGCAGCAGCGTGTCGTACAGGCCCAGGATCTCCGCCCAATCGGTCGCGGCCGCCGTCGCGGCCGAGTCGTGGACGGTGGCGATGGCCGCCTGGAGCTGGTAGGGCCCGGGTCGCCCCTGCCGCAGCGCCCGCGCCACCAGTTCCGTTCCCTCCCGCACCCTGGCCGCGTCCCAGCGCGATCGGTCCTGGTCCTCGAGCAGGACGAGCTGCCCGTCGGCGCCGACCCGAGCCTCGCGCCGCGCGTCGTGGAGCAGCATCAGGGCCAGCAGGCCCATGGCCTCTGGCTCATCCGGCATCAACGCGTTGAGGACGCGCGCCAGGCGGATGGCCTCCGCGCACAGCTCGCGCCGGATGAGGCTGTCACCGGATGACGCGTCGTATCCCTCGTTGAACACCAGGTACAGGACCCGCAGCACGCCGTCCAGCCGCTCGGGCAGCACCGCGTCAGGCGGGACGCGATACGGAATGGCGGCGTCGCGAATCTTCCGCTTGGCGCGCACCAGCCGCTGGGCGAGCGTCGGCTCGGGGACGAGGAAGGCCCGCGCGATCTCGGGCGTGGTCAGGCCACCCAGGGTGCGCAGCGTCAGCGCGATCCGCGACTCGAGCGCCAGCGCAGGGTGGCAGCAGGTGAAGATCAGCCGCAGCCGGTCATCCGGGATGGACATCGGCTCCTCGTCCACGCTCGTCGGACCCACATCCGCCTCCGCCGCGGGGGCCGCAACCACCGCGGCGACTGCCGCCTCGGAACGGAGTAGCGCCTCCTTATCGGTCAGGCGCTTGGCTCGCCGGAGCCGATCAATAGCCCGATTCCGGGCGGTGGTGACGATCCAGCCTCCCGGATTGGTGGGCAGGCCGCTGGCGGGCCATTTCTCGAGAGCGACCAGGTAGGCGTCCTGGAGGCTCTCCTCGGCCAGGTCGAAATCGCCCAGGACCCGGATGAGCGTCGCGACCGCCCGCCCGTGCTCCTCGCGGAACAGGCGGTCGACGACCTCGCGGGGGGTGGCTCCGGCTGGCAACGGCCTCAGGGAGGAGCAGCTTCCAACGTGGACTAGGAGGCGGAGCTCACCGCCTGGCCCTCGCCCACCGGGATCGCGTCATCGGTCGGGAACTCCAGGATGGGGCGAACCTCGATCGGTCCATCCTTGGCGCCAGGGCACGCGGCCGCCAGCTCCAGGGCGTGGTCAAGGTCGCGGGCCTCGATCAGGTAGAAGCCGCCGAGGGCCTCCTTGGTTTCGGCGAACGGGCCGTCGGTGGTCAGGGTCTTGCCGTCCTTGACGCGGACCGTGGTCGCGGTGGTGACCGGCTGGAGCGCTTCGCCGCCCAGGTGCGCTCCGGTATCACGGAGCATCTGGGTGTAGGCGTTCCACTCGGCCAGGACCTTGGCGTACTCCTGCGGGTCCGGCTGGGTGGGGGAGGGGTTGGCCGTCTCCTCGTCGTAGATCAGGATCGCGTAGCGCATCGGTTCCTCCTTGGGTTGCTTGCGCGGCGGCTGGGTGCCGCCACTGTATCCATGACGAACGGGATGCGCGCGAATCGACATGGGATGCGTTCGACGTCGGCACAAATTCGACATCGGCACCAGTCCGACATTCGGCCACCTTTCGACATCGGCCAATTGACGTCCGCGTCTCGCGGTCGCTGGCGGGTATGCTCGGCGCGTGGGAGCGGGTGGCGCGGAGAAGTCGGTGGGCGGTCTTGCCGAGACGCTCCCCGTGGGACGCGGCGCGATCGAAGCCGAGCCGCTGACCAGCGCCTCGGGCGACCACGCCATCCTCATCCGCCAGGCCGATACGCCACGCGTCCTCCTCCTGGCCGAGCCGGGGTCGGTGGAGAGCACCGGACTGGAGCGGGTCGTGGTCATGCCGTTCGACGAGGACGTCGAGACGCGCGTCGACGGGGACGCGCTGGCGACCTGGATCGCGGCGCCCTACGACGTGCCGGTTCCCGCCGGGGAGGGCCGCATCCCTGCCTGGGCCAGTGGGGTGGGGTTCATCGTGGTCATCTTGGGCATCGTGCTGATGGTCATCGGTAGTGCCGTCGTGTTCAGCTGGCTGCTGGACCTGGCGGCAGCATGACGATCCAGATTCCCGCGGCGGGGCTGATCGGACTGCGGATCGGGCTCGAGTTCGGCGGGACCGAGGCCTTCGTCGACAGCCTCCAGCGGGCGGTGGCGGAGGGCGGGTCCAGTGGCGCGACGTTGGTTGCGCTCCTCGACCGGGGCGACCTGGGCATCCATATCCCGCGCCGCGACGGCCCGGCCTGGAACGTGGTGCCGCTCCTGCACCTGCTCCCCGGGGAGCAGCCCACCGACGACGCGTGGACCGAGGCCAATGCCATCCTCGAGCGCCTGGAGCGCTACCGCTAGCGATCCCCGCCGCGCCTAGAAGATGATGATTCCATCTGCGGCGGGCATCTCCCCGGCGACCAGGCTCGTGAGTAGTCGCCTGCCGCTCCCTGGGAAATCGGCCAGGACCGATCCCGCTTCCCGAACCGCGCGCCGGTTGGCCCGGGTCGCCTGGATGACCACGATCAGACGGTCCAGGTTTGCGTCCCGCTTCTTGAGGTTCGCCGTCCGCAGCTGAGCCTGCACGTCCGCCAAGCGCGTGTAGAACTCCATGCCGATGCGTCCCGCAGGCAGCGTCAGCACCGCATCCAGCGCCCGCTGGTCTCCGGGTCGCGGGATCGGGACCTCGAACGCCCACCGGCCTCGCTCGCCTACATGCTCGCGGAAGCGGCGGATCAGAGCCACCTGGCCGGCGTCCCGTATCGGCTCGCCCTCCGGATAGAGCTTGATTCGCACCCGCAGCCCGACCGCCGCCGCGTGCTTGGCGAGGAGGATCGGCGGCACTCCTCGATAGCCGTGTTCGATGCGGAGAACGGTTGCGTGAGACACGCCCAACGCCGACCCTACGGCTTGGGCCGTCAATCCAGCTCGTCTCCTCGCTTGGCGGAGCTCCCCAGCAGCTTCATCCAGGTCGCGACCCATGGACCATGCCGCTCGAGCAAACCGCTGCTCCCGATTGGCCACAGACCGATGCTCACACGGTCGACTTATTTGGTCGCCAATGGGCGATTGTTCACCAGATGTTCAGATCGGCTACTGACTTGCTCGAGTCCGGTGGGGATGGGCCGAAATCTGCTCGAATCAGGCTTTCCTGATCACTCCGCGTACAGAACCGACCGATTCATGGTCTGTGGGAGTGTTCGCCGCGAGCCTTGTGGCCGATGTGAACACGTCATGTACATCTGGCGTCCTGGGCGACCGAAAGGGCGGGTTAGGACGGGTTCGCGGAGTCGAGGGCGGTGGCGAGGATCGAGAGGGACTGGTCGATCTCGGCTTCGGTGGTCACCAGGGGCGGGATGATCCGGACGACCTGGCCCCAGGTGCCGCAGGGCAGGAGCAGGAGCCGATGCATGAGGGCCTCGTTGATGACGGCCTTGGCCAGGTCGGGGCGGGGTGCGAGGGTGTCCGGATCGGCGAATTCGATGCCGACCATCAGGCCCCGGCCGCGGACTTCGGCGACATTGGCGTGGCCGGCGGCCGCGTCGCGCAGGCCGTCGAGGAGGCGGTGGCCAAGGGTCTCGGCCCGGGCCACCAAGCCCTCGTCCTCGAACACGTCGAGGGTCGCGAGGGCGGCCGCGCACGACACCGCGTTGCCGCCATACGTCCCGCCGTGGGCACCGGGCGGGAACTTGGCCAGCAGGTCGCGGGGAGCGAGGATGCCCGAGAGTGGCATGCCCGACGCAATGCCCTTGGCCATGACCACGATGTCGGGTCGAACGCCACTCCATTCGGTGGCGAAGAATCGGCCCGTGCGTCCGTAGCCGGTCTGCACCTCGTCGACGATGAGCAGGATCCCGTGCCGATCGGCCAGCTCCCGCAGGGCGGGGAGGAAGCCGTCGGGTGGGACCACGTAGCCGCCTTCCCCGAGCACGGGCTCCACCAGGAACGCGGCCACGTCCTCCGGATACGCCAGCGTGGCGAACAATTCGTCCAGCTGCGCCATCGTCCACGCCAGCGCGGCGTCATCGGTCCGACCGGTGGGGTTGCGCAACGGATACGGGTATGGCGCGAAGTAGGCGCCGGCCAGCAGCGGCTCGTAATGGCCGCGGTTCTTGATGGCGGACGAGGTCAGCGACATCGTCCCGTGGGTTCGCCCGTGGAACCCGCCCCGGAACGCCACGATCGCAGGCCGATGGGTCGCGATCTTCGCCAGCTTGACGGCCGCCTCGATGGCCTCGGCGCCCGAGTTGGACAGGAACAGACCGATGTCGTCCGCGCCCTCGGCGCGGGCGGGCGGACCCGCGGCCGCGCCTTCCCGCGCCCCCGGGAAGTACCGGGGTAATCGTTCGTGGAGCTCGAGCCCGGGCTTGTGGAACAGGATGTTCTGCTGGGCGTGGATGATGCGGCCCGCCTGCTCGGCGATCGCCGCCGCCACCCGGGGATGGGCGTGTCCCGTATTCGTAACCCCGATCCCACACGTGTAGTCGAGATACCGATCCCCATCGTGGGTGACGACCCACGACCCCTCCCCGCGGTCCACGACCAGCTCCGTGTAGCGCGTCCACACGGCGGGGATGCCGGCCCGGCGCGCCAGCCACACGGCGGAGTCGTCGGCGCGCTCGTCGAGCATCGGTCCGGTCGGGGCTTCGGTCGTCATCGGCTCTGCTTTCGCCAAGGCATCAGTTGGCGCGGAACAACCAGCGGGCGAGGATCGACCGCAGGAGCGGGAAGATCACCCAGGTCAGCGCCGGGACCAAAATCAGGGTGACCAGTAACGTACGTAGGGGCAGCGGCCAGCCTTCCATCGACGGGCCCAGAAGCGCGAGGGTCACGGTCAGCGCCGGGTAGACCCCGACCCACGTTAGGATCGCCTGCTTGTAGCGCGGCGGCTGTGGGTTCACCGCCAGTGTCTTCTCGTTGGCCATTTCTCGCTCTGCATCTCCTTGCTGCCGGATCGGCGCATCATTCCCCGCGAATTACCTGCCGCGAATGGTAACCGTGAGTCCAGCGCGTGCGGCTCGGCGGGCCTGCCACATCTGGACCGCGATGAACGCGACCGCCAACAGGAGGATGAGCGTGCCCAGCACGTTGACCTCGGGCGGGATGCCGAGGCGGCTCACGCCGAACACCCATAGAGGGAACGTCACCGTGCGGCCGGCGTTGAAGACGGTGATCACGTAGTCGTCGATCGATAGTGAGAACGCCAACAGCGCCGCGGCCAGGATGCCGGGGAAGATGAGCGGGAAGGTGACCTTCCAGAAGGTCGTCCACGCATCGGCATAGAGGTCCATGCCGGCTTCCTCGAGCGACCGATTGAAGCCGATCAGCCGAGCCCGGACCGTGACCACCACGAAGCTGATGTTGAACATGATGTGCGCGGCCAGGATGGTGAGAACGCCGCGCCCGACCCCTATCGAGACCCACAACGTCAGCAGCGACGCGCCGAGGATGATCTCGGGCGCGGTCATGGGCAGGAAGATCAGCAGGTTTGTGGCGCGGCGGCCGCGGAAGTCGTAGCGGGTCAGCGCCAGGGCGATGAGCGTGCCGAGGGTGGTCGCGACCAGGGTGGAGACGGCGGCGATGCTCAGGCTGGTCACCATCGGCCCGGTGATGTCGGGCCGGCCCCAGAGGGTCAGGTAATTCTCGAGGGTGAACCCTTGCCAGGTGATGTTCTGGCGGCCGCCGGGGTCGTTGAAGCTGAAGATGACCATGACCACGAGGGGCGCGAACAGGAACACCACCACCAGGGCGGTGATGATCGGCAGGACCAGTCCTCCCAGGCGCTGGCCGATGGGCGTGGAGCGGACCGGAGCGGCAGCAGTCATCGACTCAACTCGTCAGCCGCTCGGTTCCGACCACGCGGGTGTAGATCGCGATCAGCACCATCACGCCAACAAGCAGCACGAAACCGAGGGCTGACGCGGCGGGAAAATCATTGGAGTTCAGATACTTGAACTGGATGATGTTGCCGATCATCGTCACGTCCCGGTTGGCAGCGCCGATGAGCTCGGCGTTGATGAAGTCCCCCACGGCCGGGATGAAGGTCAGCAGCGAGCCCGCCACGACGCCCGGCAGCGACAGCGGAAACGTGACGCGCCAGAACGCCTGCAACCGGCTGGCGAACAGGTCCATGCCGGCCTCGATCAGGCGTGGATCGATTTTCTCGAGGGCCACATACAGCGGCAGGACCATGAACGGGAGGAAGTTGTAGGTCAGCCCGCCGATGACACCGGCCGGGGTGGCAATCAGGTGGAACCCCTGTTCCAACAGGCCGAGGTCCTTGAGCGTCCCGAGGATAATCCCGTTGTCGGCCAGCAGCATCTTCCAGTTGAGGGTTCGGATGATGAAGCTGACGAAGAACGGAAGGATCACGATCAGGAGCAGCGCGTTCTTCAGTCGTCCGCCTCGGAAGGCGATGGTGTACGCCATCGGGTACCCGATGAGCAGGGTCAGCAGGGTGGTCGCCAGGGCATAGGTCACCGATCGCGAGATCTGCGCCGAGGACTCCCCGAGGACCTCCGGGTAGATGCCGAAATTCCAGGTCAGCTCGTATCCGGTCGAGAGCGTGCCTTCCTGGAGAGAGACGATCAGCATGAACGCCATGGGGATGGCGAAGAAGGCAAGCAGCCATACCCCTCCCGGCAGCAGGAACAGGTAAGGGATAAGACCGCGGCCGCGGCTCACGGCACGCCAGCTCTCAGGTCGCCGGAATGACCGATGGTATTCGCCTGGGACTCAGCGCCGGGTCACCCGGCCATGACCTGGCCCCACAGGTCGTTCCACTGGGCCTCTTCTTCTTCGGTGAGCTGCTTGTAGGGGTACGTGTTGCCGATCTGGTCTTCGGTGGGAGCCACCGTGGCCGCGAAGACATCCAGCTCGTCAGCCGTGGCATCGTCACCGGAGTCGCGGGCTGCCTGGGCGTCCTCCCTGATTCGGTCCGGCACCTCGGCCACCGGCGAGAAGTAGCCGATGTACTCCGCCAGGGTGGTCGCCGGTACAGGGTCGTACCAGTAGTTCATGAGCTGGTGCACCGCGTCGAGGATGGTCGAGCCGTTGGGGATGACCAGGTTGTCGTTCCAGCGCATTCCGCCTTCGGCGGGCACCACGAATTCGACGTCGGCGTTGTCATAGAGCTTCATCTGGGTCACGTCGCCCGACCACGCCACGGTCAGGGCTAGATTGCCGGCGGCCAGCTCGTCGTAGTACTCGTTCCCGTAGAACCCGCGGAACTGTCCGTCTTCGGCCGCGGCCAGCAGCTTCTCCTGGGCGCGCGTCGCGTCATCAATAGTCGCGTTGGCGGGCACGATCCCCATCGAGAGCAAGGTCAGGCTGAGCATGTCACGCGTGTCGCTGAACAACCCGACTCCCAGGTCCTTGAATGCGGGGTCGAACAGGTCTTCGAAGCTCGTGATCTCCCGCCCGGTGAGGGTCGGGTTGTAGCCGATGCCGGTGATCCCACCCTGCCAGTACACGCTGTAGGCATTACCCGGGTCGAACCACTGATCAACCGCGAAGTCGGCCGCGTTGGCGAGGTTCGGCAACTTCGAATGGTCGAGCTCCTGGATGTAGCCCAGCCGGATCAACTTCTCAACCATCCAGTCGGTCGGGGTGACGATGTCCCAACCGGTCGGGTTGCCAGCCTCGAGGTCGGGGAAGATAGTGCCGAAGAACTCCTCGTTGTCGTTGATGACCTCCTGGTAGTTGACGTTGATCCCGGTCTGCTCGATGAACGCGTTGAGGGTCGGGTAGGGAGTGGGGTTCGGGCTCGACTCCTCGTCGATGTCGATATAGGCGGGCCAGTTCGCCCATTGGATCGTGACTCCCTCCGGCTGGCAGGCCGCAATCAGCCCCGGCAGGGTCAGCGCAGCACCGATGGCGATGCCGCCCCTTCCGGCTCGCCCCAGGAACGTCCGTCGACTGATGCGGTCCTTCCGCATGGCTCGGACAATGGCCATCTCGATCCGGCTGCGCTCCTGGTCAGACATCGGTATCTCCTTCCTCCTCCGGGGCATGGGGTTCGCCGTCGGCGTGGGCCGCCGAACCGGCAATGACAAAGGTGTGACGCGGCTGCCAGGTGAGCCGGACCTTCTGGCCGTCGGCCAGGGCCTCGGCCACGCCGGCGGTCTCGAGGTTCTGGGCATAGGCGGTCATCCGGTGGCCGTCGCGGGTTTCGACCAGGTACTGGGTGCTGACGCCGATGTAGCTGGCGTCGAGGACGGTGCCTTCCACGGCGTTGAGGTCGGCGGACGCAGCCGCGTCCGCCGCCTGGCCGTTGCCCGCCGCCACGACCCGCAGCTTCTCGGGTCGGATGCCGAGGCGGACCTGGCGCTGGCCGTTGTTCCCGGCCGGCGCCCGGATCAGGGTCCCGTCTGACAGGCGAATGGCGATCATCCCGCCCTCGTGGCCGGCGACCTCGCCCTCCAGCAGGTTGGACACGCCCAGGAAGCCGGCCACGAAGGCTGTCTCGGGCCGCTCGTACAGGCTCTCGGGGTCGCCCAGCTGCTCGATCCGGCCGGCGCGC
Organism: Candidatus Limnocylindria bacterium; assembly: GCA_044866355.1. Classification (GTDB taxonomy): domain Bacteria; phylum Chloroflexota; class Limnocylindria; order QHBO01; family QHBO01; genus DASTEQ01. The sequence continues at coordinate 22,921 of JBIOTW010000106.1, forward strand.
ATGACCGCAATCCGGTTCGACATGGTCATCGCCTCTTCCTGGTCGTGCGTCACGTAGATGAACGTGATCCCGACCTCGGTCTGGATGCGCTTGAGCTCGATCTGCATCTGCTTGCGCAGCTTCAGGTCCAGCGCGCCCAGGGGCTCGTCCAGGAGAAGCACCTGTGGGTGGTTGATGAGGGCCCGGGCCAGGGCCACCCGCTGCTGCTGGCCGCCGGACAGCATGGTCGGCTTGCGCTGCTCGAATCCGGGGAGCTCGACCAGCTCCAGCATCGCGCTGACCTGCTTGCGGATCTCCGCGTCTGCGACCTTGCGGCGGCGCAGGCCGAAGGCCACGTTCTCGTAGATGTTGAGATGCGGGAAGAGGGCGTAGTTCTGGAAGACGGTGTTGACGTTGCGCTTGTACGGCGGGAGGCCGGTGACGTCCTTGTCGGCCAGGTAGATCGTGCCGCTGGTCGGCTCCTCGAAGCCGCCGATCATGCGCAGGGTGGTGGTCTTGCCACAGCCCGACGGACCGAGCAGGGAGAAGAACTCCCCGCGCCAGATGTCGAGCGAGAGGTCGTCCACGGCGACCGTCTCGTTGAACTGCTTGGTGACCCGCTCCAGGCGGACGTCGACGTCCGGCAACCGGGGACCCTCCAACGTCCCGGCAGTATAGGTCGCGAGACAAGAATCCCGGAGGGCGGAGCGAGAGCGCGCTGAGAGCGCGCCGAGAGCGCGCTGAGAGCGCGCCGAGAGCGCGCTGATAGACTCGCCCGACCGATGGACTTCGCCCTCTCGCCTGCCCACGAGGACATCCGGCGTACGGTCCGCGACTTCGCCGAGCGGCGCATCGCGCCGCAGGCGGACGAGATGGAGGTCCGCGGCGAGTTTCCCCACCAGCTGGTCCGCGAGGCGGCCGATCTGGGTCTGCTGGGCGTGCCGTACTCGACCGAGTTGGGCGGCACTGGCCTCGACAACCTGGCCTACGCCATCACCATCGAGGAGCTGGCCCGGGTGTCGGGCAGCATGGCCATCATCGTCTCGGCCCACACCTCGCTGGGGGCCGGTCCCATCGCCCTGGCCGGGACTCCCGAGCAGCAGGAACGGTTCCTCCGTCCGCTGGCCAGCGGCGCCAAGCTGGGGGCGTACGGCCTGACCGAGCCAGGGGCCGGCAGCGACTCGCGCGGGACGAAGACGCGGGCACGGCGCGATGGCGACGAGTGGGTCCTCGACGGCGCCAAGCAGTTCATCACCAATGCCGGCGTGGCGGACATCTACATCGTGGCGGCAGTCTCCGAAGCGCGGGCCGAGGCGAGGGCCGAGGCGAGCACCAACGGCGGGCGGATCAGCGCCTTCATCGTCGAGAAGGACACCCCCGGATTCACGTTCGGGAAGCTGCTCGAGAAGCTGGGGCTTCACGCCTCGGCCACCGGGGAGCTCGTCTTCGAGAATTGCCGGATCCCGGCCGACAACCTGCTGGGCACCGAGGGCGAGGGCGACAAGCTGTTCCTCAAGACGCTGGACGGCGGGCGGATCGGTATCGGCGCCATGGCGCTTGGCCTGGCCCAGGCTGCCTTCGAGGCCGCATCGGTCTATGCCAAGCAGCGGCAGCAGTTCGGGCGGCCCATCGCGTCCTTCCAGGGCGTCGCCTTCCAGATCGCGGACATGGCCACCGAGATCGACGCGGCGCGGCTGTTGGTGTACCGCGCGGCGTGGCTCAAGGACGCGGGCAAGCCGTTCACCACCGAGGCGGCCATGGCCAAGCTGTACGCGTCGGAGGTGGCGGCGCGGGCCACGAATGCCGCCATCCAGGTCCACGGCGGGTACGGGTACGTGCGCGAGTACCGCGTCGAGCGCTACCTGCGCGACGCGAAGCTGACCGAGATCGGGGAGGGGACCAGCGAGATCCAGCGCCTGGTCATCGCCCGCAACCTGCTCGGCATCCGGGCCATGTAGGGCCGATGCGGACGAGATAAGACCGATGACGGTGCGAGCGGCCGGGCCGCGGTTCGGGACCGATTCGCCCGCGGCAGCCTGGCGACCTTCCGCGGCATACCTTGAACGCAGCCGGCTGCGCCGGTTTCTGACCGATGTCGGCTGCGCCGACCTGGAGGAGCTCCAGGCGAGGGCCGAGTCCGATCCGGCCTGGTTCTGGTCGGCAGCGGTGGCTGACCTCGGGATCCGCTTTGATCCGGAGCCCGAGACCGTGCTCGACGTCGTGCGGGGGGCGGAGTGGGCCCGCTGGTGGGTGGGGGCCGGGTTCAACTACGTCGCGGCCGCACTGGACGAGCCATCGGTGTCGCGTCCCGACGAGGTCGTGCTGGTCTGGGAGGGGGAAGACGGCGCGGTCCGGCGCTTCTACCGCGGGGAGATGCGCATGGAGGTGGACCGCGCGGCGCGGGCCCTGGCGGCCCTGGGCGTGGAGCGCGGCGACCGGGTGGGGATCTTCCTGCCCATGATCCCCGAGGCGGTTATTGCAGTCCTGGCCGTCGGGAAGCTGGGCGCGGTGTACACACCCATCTTCTCGGGCTACGGGGCGCCAGCCGTCGCCAGCCGCCTGGCTGACTGCGCGGCGCGGCTGCTCATCACCGCAGACGGGTTCGGGCGTCGCGGGAAGGTGGTGGAAATGAAGGCCGTGGCGGACGCGGCGCTGGCCGAGGCGCCCAGCGTCGAGCGCTGCCTGGTCGTCCGACGCCTCGGCGAGGCTGCCAGTGAAGTGCCTTGGATCGATGGCCGGGATGTGGCCTGGGACGAGGCGCTGGCGGCGGCCGGCGACGAGCCGCTCGCATCGGTGAAGACCGATGCAAACGATCCGTTCCTGGTGATCTACACCTCGGGCACGACCGGGCGACCGAAGGGCGCGCTCCACGTCCATGGCGGATTCCCGATCAAGAGCGCCGTGGACCTGGCCCACTGCTTCGACCTGCAGGCCGGGGACGTCCTGTTCTGGTTCACGGACATGGGCTGGATGATGGGCCCCTGGGCCGTGTGCGGAGCGCTCCTGCTGGGCGCCAGCCTGGTCATCTACGAGGGCACGCCCGACTTCCCGGGGCCGGATCGGCTGTGGGCGTTGACCGAGCGCCACAAGGTCACCCACCTGGGGATCAGCCCCACCGCGGTCCGGGCCCTGATGACCCACGGGTCGGAGCCGGTGCGCGCCCACGACCTGTCCTCGCTGTTCGTGCTGGGATCCACCGGTGAGCCGTGGAATCCCGACCCGTGGTGGTGGCTCTTCCGCGAGGCGGGCGCGGAGCGGCTGCCGATCATCAACTACTCGGGTGGAACGGAGATCAGCGGCGGGATCGTGGGGGCCACCACCATCACGCCCCTCGCACCGTGCTCGTTCGCCGGCCCGTGCCCCGGCATGGCGGCGGACGTGGTGGACGCCGAGGGTCGGCCGGTACGTGGCGAGGTGGGGGAGCTGGTCGTGCGCCAGCCGTGGCCGGGGATGACCCAGGGGTTCTGGCGCGACGCGGATCGGTACCTGGAGGCCTACTGGCAGCGCATCCCGGGGGTGTGGGTCCACGGGGACTGGGCCCGCATCGACGAAGACGGCTTCTGGTACATCAGCGGCCGGTCGGACGACACGATCAAGGTGGCCGGCAAGCGGATTGGTCCGGCCGAGGTGGAGTCGGCGGCGGTGGCCCACCCGGTGGTGGTCGAGGCCCTCGCGGTCGGCGTGCCCGATGAGATCAAGGGCGAGGCGATCGTTGTGTTTGCGGTCCCGCGCGCGAGCGCGGAGAGCGGCGATGCCCTCGCGGGCGCGGTGAGCGAGACCGTCGTCGATCGACTGGGAAAGTCCTTCCGACCCGCCGCCGTGCACCTCGTCCCGGCCCTTCCCAAGACCCGCAACGGGAAGATCCTGCGACGGGTGGCCCGCGCCGCGTACCTGGGCCTGGACGCGGGCGACGTTTCGGCCCTGGAGGATCCCGCCACCCTCGAGCCGATCCGCGCCTTGCGCGGTTAGCGGACCGATGCGAACGCTCGGGAGGCGCCTGGTTGTCTTCTTGATGGCCACAACCGCTTTGCTCGGAACGCCGGCCAGCCCAGCGGCGGGGGTGGAGCCGATCCCCGGGACACCTCTTCCCGAAGAGCCGCCGGCCACGATCCTGCCCAATCTCGTGATGGACGCCATGGCGTTTGATCTGGACGGCGACGGTGTGCGCGAGCTGCTGACCG
>JBIOTW010000107.1:0-28738 GCA_044866355.1 Candidatus Limnocylindria bacterium
GACACGACCGGTTGGTTAGGTTTAGTTTTGGGCCCAACGGACCGGTGTGGGCACCCGCTTCTGGCGGACCGGTTCGGTCATTCGGGGGATGAGGGATCGGGGAATGGGCACAGCTCCCCGGTCTCTCTTTTTCTACCCGTCCCCCGGACGGCGGGAGACTCAGCGAGGCACGGCAGGCTCGACGACCTCGAACCTCCCCTGGGCGTACACCGGGCCGGCCGGATCGAGGTAGATCCGCATCGTGAACCGGCCATACCCGAACAGCTCAATGAGATCTGCCGTCGTGGTCTGGTAGCCAAAGCTGACCGGCGCCGGGAGCAGCCTCTCGGGGGTGGGTGACTGGAGCACGATCTCCTGCCCGGCCTGGTACTTGACCACCGCCACGTACACCTGCTCCACGCCGGGATGGACCGGTGGGTTGACGGAGTACGCAAACGGGTCGGCGGGATGGAACTCCTCGGCCGGCTCGGTGACCAGGTAGGTGTCCGGGTCGAGGGCGTAGCCAAAGGTGATGGGCAGAGGACCGGATGGAGGTGCCGGTGAGGGCTGCGTCGGCATGCCGGCAACGACGATTCCCAGGCCGATCAGGACCAGCATGAGGCCGGCCGCAGTCGCCAGGGTCCATCCGAACCGCGTCCACCCCGGACCGGGCGCCTTCGTGGCACGTCGACCACGGGTGGCGGAGCGCGTCCCGGACGCCGACTGGGGAACGGCCTGGGTCCGCGGGCGCCGCCTCATGGCCGGACACTCTACGCGGAGTGGCAGGTAGCATCTCGCCGTGCCGGAGCTGGAGCAGGACCCGCCCATCCACGTCGATTGGGTCGACTCCGAGCTGCTGGGAGATGGGCTGCCGGGGCGCCTGGGTCTGACGATCCTGCCGGGCAAGCGGGGCAAATCGGTCCGGTACCCGGGACTCGTCTACCGACGTGATGCGCGAACCGATCTCGAGCGGCTGCGGGAGCTGGGCGTCGGCATGCTGGCCCTGCTGGTCGAGGACCGGGAGATCGCCCGCTGGGGGGATCCGGCCCTTCCCGCACATGCCGCCGAAGTCGGCCTCACGCTGTCCCGCCTGCCCATCCGCGACGGGCATGCGCCGCCCTCGGTCACGATTGTGGAGGAGCTCCTGGAGAAGATCGCGGCCGCGCGGCAGTCCACCGACGTCGTGATCGCGTGCATGGGAGGCATCGGCCGCTCGGCAACGATCGCGGCCTGTGCCCTGGTGGCGGCCGGGCTGTCCCCCGATCGGGCTATTGCCCACCTCCGGGACGTTCGACACCCTACCGCGGTCGAAACTCAGGCTCAGGCGGCTTTCGTCGACGCCTATGCTGCGCACATGGAGAACCGATGACCAACCGCTGGGTCTGTGCCCGATGCTTCACCTCCGCGGAGGAATCGGCCACCGTGTGTCCCAACTGCGGGCTGCCGCGTGGAACGGCTCCTGAGCCGGCGAGCCAGGACACCTCGTCCGCCGAGGAGACTGCTTCCGAGACCCCAACCCCGACGCCGGCGACACCGCCCGCCACCGCGTCGACCGCATCGGCCTCTGCGCCTCCGTCCGCCACCGAGCCGGCGCAACCGCCAGCCGAGGGCGCGAGCGAGCGATGGGTGTGTCGGCGCTGCTTCAGCTCGAACGACGGGTGGCGGACCGCATGCTCCAACTGCGGGCAGGCGCGAGGCGCCGGCCCCTCCCCCGAGGCCGGGGAGGGATGGGCTGGCGGGGCCGGCCCGGCACAGCCGACGACGCGCGGTCCGCAGATCCCGTGGCGGCTGGTGATCTACGGCGTCATCGCTCTGGTCGTGTTCGGCGGCTCGGTCATCTTCGCGGCGCGTCGCGACGACAGCGGGGCGATCAGCGGGGCGGGGAACCTGAGCGTCTTCGACCTTCAGCAGGGCGACTGCTTCGACGCCGCCTTCGATCCCAACGAGTACACCGAGATCTCGGAGGTCCGCGCCATCCCGTGCGCCGAGGCCCATGTGTACGAGATGTACACCGTGGCGGAATATCCGGCCGGCGAGGCACCATCCGGACCCGAGGAGGACTACACCCCGTGGGAGACGGAGGCCTGTCTCGGCGGGTTCGAGTCGTACGTCGGCCTGGACTACGACTCCTCGATGTTCTACATCAGCGCCCTGGTTCCGACCGATTCTTCCTGGGCCCAGGGCGACACCACCCTGATGTGCTTCCTGCACAACGAAGCCGAAACCGCGATGTCCGGCTCGGCACGAGGGTCAGCCCGCTAGGCCGACTGACCGGGTCCGTTCGCCAGGTCAGCTCCCGCCAGCTCCGCGAAGCGCGCCAGGGCGTTGGCGAGCCGCATCTGATCCGGGGTGCGCGCACGCACCCGCAGGAGCCGAGGCGAGGCGACCACCACCGCCACGCAGCGTGCTCGCGACGTCGCCACGTTGAGCCGATGCGTGCTGTACAGGAAGCCCATCCCGCGGGGTGCCTCCTCGGCGGATGACGAGGCCATGCTGTAGATCGAGATCGGTGCCTCCTGGCCCTGGAACTTGTCCACGGTGCCGACGCGGGCCTCGGGCAGGAGACGCGCGATGGCGCCAACCTGGGCGTTGTAGGCGGCCACGATGACGATATGGGACCAGCCCACCGGGGAAACGCGGCCCTCGCCGTCGACCCAGGTCGCCCCGCCCTCCACCAGGTCGCGGGCCATCCTGGCGACGACCTCGGCCTCCTCGGGGGACTCGTTCTCGTTGGCTTCGTGGTGCACGGTCACCAGGCGCGGTCCGGTGCCTGACGTCGGCCAGGGTCCCCGAAGGTCCTGACCGATGAGGTGCGGCTCAGCCTCCAGCCGGCTCTCGTAGAAGACTTCGGAGGTGTACGCGCACAGGTCGGGGTGCAACCGCCAGGTGGTTTCCAGGAACAGGCCCTGGGCGTCGGGCATGGTCGGGGCGTCACCCAGGAGATGCGCCAGCGCCGATCGATCGGCCCCGGGTGGATGGACGCCCTGCAGGGGCTGGTCGAGCTGCTGGGGGTCGCCGAGGAGCACCAGGGACGCCGCCGCTCCGGCGGAGGCCAGCACGTTGGCGAGGGACATCTGCCCGGCCTCGTCCACGAACAGCACGTCCACCGTCCCGGCCATCTCGTCGCGGGCCCACAGCCACGGCGTTCCAGCGGCCACCACGGCGCTACCCGAGCGGAGGGCGTTGAGCACCTCGACGTTTTCGTTGGTGACGTGCACCGACCGGTGATCGGCGCCGTCTTTGGAATCCGCCTTCTGCACGATCGCCAGCTCGAATCCGGCAGTTCCGGCTGCCTCGATGAGCTGCGCGAGGAAGTTGCCGACGACCTTGTGACTGTTGGCGGTGACGCCGATCCGGCGTCCCTGGCGAACCAGATCCAGCGCCATGTGCGCACCGCTGTAGGTCTTGCCCGATCCCGGGGGTCCCTGGATGGCCAGGGTCGATCGGTCCAGGGCCAACGCCAGGCGGCGTGCGGCCGCGAGATCGGTCTCTCCGGTCTGCCGCAGCGCGCCGCCCGTCGGCTGACCAACGCGCGGCGGGCGCCGGACGAGCAGGTCGCATGCGGCGCGATAGGGCCCGTCGGCGGCGAGGTCGTGGCCTGCCACCCACTCCCCCAGTCGCATGAGGGCGTCTTCGAGGACATCGGTCTCGTACCGATCGAACGGGATCAAAGACGTGGGGTGCGGCGCGGTGCTGTTCGCCCCCCGCTTGAGGTCGATGGTGCGGGCTGCCTCGTTGATGGCGACCACCGTGCCTGGGTCGCGCTGCGTGGCCGGGTCGCGGACCGCGTGATCGACGCGTACGTCGTACTCCTGGTCGGGGAATTCGTATCGGTGCACGAACGATCGCTTGACACGGTCCACGACTCCGATGTGCTCGAGCCCGGCCAGGGGTTGGCTGGCCTCGATCCGCTCGGCATCGGTCATGCCCAGGAGGTGGTAGTACTGCCACCACACGCTCTTGTCCTCGCGCCGGTGCCATGACAGGAGCTGCGCGAGCAGCCAGCGGGCTTGCTGGTCGGGATCACGCTCCGCTTCGGGCACCCCGGCGGTGAGGCGGCCGGCGAGGTCGGCCACTCGCTCCTGACGGATGGTCAAGGCCGGTCCAGGCGCCGGCTCACGCGGACCGGGGCGAGGAACAGGCTGGCCGGTCAGCGACGCCAGCTCCTCGCGGCGGTCCTCCAGCCACGCGCGGAGGCGGCGTGTGCTCTCGACGTCGTCCCGGTTGTAGCCCTCGATCCGCTCGAGATGGTCGGCGCCCGGCCGCTCGCCTTCCTCGAGCTCCAGCCACTGCTCGAAGGCCACGATGCTCGAGCCGGCTTTCCGCAGGTCCACGCTGCGGGTGAAGCCGTACAGCGGCTCCAGGTGCTTCAGGCCGTAGCTCAGCACCGACGCTCGCAGGCTCTGGCGGACGACGCGGTGCAGGTCCACCAGGGCGCCTCCCCGGAGAAGGCGGTCGACCTCGTCCTCGCGGGTGGCGTAGCGGCCCATGAGCCGCTTGAGGGCGGTTGGCTCGTACGGCGCGAAGTGGTAGATGTGGGCGTCGGGGTACTGCCACAGGCGCGCCGCGAACAGGTCCATGACCGCCTCGAACGCGCGCATCTCACCCTCCGCGCCGAAGGTTCCGGCAGCGTCGGTCGACCACGTCGCGTGCCAGGTGCCGTCCAGGTCCATGACGCCGAACAGGTATTCGAGGCCGGCGTCGGCCGCGTACGGGTCGCCCTCGATGTCAAAGAACAGGTCGCCGGCGGACGGCGACGGGAGGGACGCCAGGCCCAGCTCGGGAGGGACGGCATCGCCGGCGTCCGGCAGCAGCAGCTCGTAGAGCACCTGGTTCTCCACGCGCCCGCGCAGCTGGATGCGCGCCTGCTCGCGCACGCGGGTGAAGGCCGACGAGCTGACGCCGTCCAGGCGGGGGAGGGCCCGATCGGTCAGCCGGCCCAGGGCCTCGAGGGTCGCGACCCCGCTGCGTTCCAGGCTCTGCCGCTGGCGACGGCTGATGCCAGCCACCAGGCTGAGGTGGTCGTCGGCCTTCCGCCTTGCCTCGCACTCCAGCCGCCATCGGCATACCTCGCAGTGCTCCACCGGATCGGGGTACGTGGTTGGTGAAGGAAAGGCGGGGGGCGGGGCCTGTGGACCTACGGCCTCGTCGAAACGACGTCGTGCCGCGCGGTAGTAGGCCATGAAATCCGCCACCCGCAGCGTGCGCCGGCCGCCGGCGGAACCGCCCAGGACCACGTGCAGCCACTCCGGCTCGACGCCCTGGAGCGTGGCCAGCAGGTCGATGTAGGTGCAGATCTGGAGGACGGCGCCAGCCTTCACGTGGCGCGCCAGCTTGGTGTCGGCGACCTCGTAGTGGTAGGTCCCCCAGCGGCTGGCGCGGTCCGGCCGATCGACCCGGAACAGGAAGTCAGCGTGTCCCCGCCAGCGGCCGTCGAAGAACGTGGCCTGGTAGATGACGTCCGCACCGGCGGCCATGGCCGCGACGGTCTCGCCGGCGGCAGCTCGCAGCTCGGCTCCGTGATCCTGGCTCGACCCGTCCCGCGCAATTTCGACGACCTTCCGGCCTTCGGAACGGAGGAGGTCGAGGAAGCGCCGTTCGTGCTGCACCCCGCGGCGACGGAGAACGTCGAGCTCCGGGTCGTCAAGCATTGGCCGCGAGACAAGCCCGACCAACGCGGCTCGCTCCAGCGCAGTCAGGTGCTCGCACTCGAGGAAGCCCACCAGGTCGCTGGCCGAGTAGACCGGCGACCCGTCGATCAGCTGCAAGCCGGGGCTCCGGTCACGACTCCAGTCTAGAGCCGGTCTCGGCGTCGCTGCGGAGCCGCTTTCGACCTGCCATTCTTACGCCCGCCACCGCTTGCGCAAGGAGACCCGCTGCATGGACCTCATCGACCAGATCGACGCCCTCATCCGGGACCGTCACCTGCTGTCCCATCCGTTCTACACCCGCTGGCGAGAGGGAACCCTCCCCGTCGAGGCGATCCAGGAGTACACGCGCCAGTACTACGCCTTCGAATCTGCGTTCCCGCGCCTGCTGTCGGCCATCCACAGCCGCACCGATGACGCCGTCGTCCGGCAGTCCATCCTCGACAACCTGTGGGATGAGGAGCACGGCGCCGCCAACCATGCCGAGCTGTGGCTGCGCTTTGCGGAGGGCATGGGCGTCCAGCGCGACGAGGTGCGCGAGGCCGCCCCGAATCCGGGTACGCAGGCGCTGATGGATGCGTACTGGGACCTGGCCACCAGGGGCTCGCCGGCCGCGGCCATCGCGGCCCTATACGCCTACGAGGCCCAGGTGCCGGAGGTGGCGGCCGAGAAAATCAACGGCTTGCGTGACCGATACGGCATCGACGACGCTCGGACCCTCGCCTTCTTCACGGTCCACTCCACGCTCGACCTCGAACACTCCGAGGCGGAGCGGGATGCCATCCGCCGCACGACACCCACCGATAGCGAGGCCGATGCGGCGCGGGGGGCGACCTCCCGCGCGCTCGACGCGTGGTGGGGCTTCCTGGACGCGGTGAACGTCTGACCGACGCGCATTCAGCCAACCGCGAGCTTCCGCAACCACGCCGCGATTCGATCCAGCGCCTCCTCGCGGACGGCGTTCAGCCCGTGGCGAACGCCTGGGTAGGTGACGAGCTCCGCATCCGGCAGCCTCGCGACGGCACTCCGCAGCAGACCGATCCCGGCGAACGGGTCTGACTCGCCGCTCAGCATCAGCACCGGGCACGAAATGCGAGCCCAATGGGCCGTGCGCGCTTCGACGGTCTCGGGATGGCCGGGGCGGTGGAGCGGATATGACATGAGGATCAGCCCGGCGTAGTCCTCGTCGGCGGCGAGGAGGCTCGCCACCCGTCCGCCGAAGGATTGGCCGCCGATCACGCTTGTGGCGCTGGGGGGCGCGGCATCTCGATAGGCGGCGATGGCTCGCTCCGCCGAGCTGCGGGGCAGTTGGACCGGGGCGGCGTCGAAACCCCGTTTCGCCAGCCCGCTGGTCCACGGCTGCATGGATGCGCTGGAACCGGACGCCCCATGCGCCAGGTGGATGCGAAGCGAGGACCGCGTCACGTTCCGATTGTGGGCGGTCCGCGGACCGCTCGTCGACATCCCGCTGTCACGATTGCGCGCTACCCTGAGCCGGTGACGACCTGGCGAGGCGATGGCTCGCGGGCAAACGCGGCCCTGGCCGGTGCCGCCGCCGGAACGGCGGCCGTGGGCCTGAACGAGCTCATCGCCGGCCTGCTTCCCGGTGCGCCGTCCTTCGTGGTGGAGGTCGGCGCGGCTGTGATCACGCTCCAACCCGCCGGGGCCAAGCAGTTCGTCGTGGACCTGTTCGGAACGGCGGACAAGCTGGCGTTCAACCTGCTGATCGTGGTGGTCGCGATCATCGGTTCGGCGGTGCTGGGCATTGTGGCCAGGACCCGCTTCAGGCTTGCCGCCCTCGGCTTCGTCGGAGCCGGGCTCGGCGCGCTGGTGGTCTCGCTCCTGATCGACCCGCTGGTCCAGCCGGTTCCGGCCATCGCATCCAGCGTCGCCTCCATTGGCGCCGGGGTCGCCGTTCTCCGCGGGCTGCTGGGCGGGCGCCCGCCTGAAACTGCCGAGATGCCGAGCTGGTCGCGGCGCCGGTTCATCGGTACGTCGTTGGCAGTGGCCGGAGTCGCTGTCGCGGGCGGAGTCGTCGGCCGCTGGGTCGGGGAGCAGCTGCGGGTCGCCGCCCCCGTCGACGTCCCGCCGGTTCCAGACCCGGTGAATCCGCTCCCCGAGCTGGCTGCGGGAACCGACTTGGCCCTGCCGGGCCTGACTCCCATCGTCACCCCCAACCCGGCGTTCTACCGGATCGACACGTCGCTCCTGACACCCAGCGTGGACGCCGCCACCTGGCGACTCACCGTGACCGGGATGGTCGACCGCTCGCTGACCTTCACCTACGACGATCTCCTGGCTCTGCCGCTGTACCAGCAGTACGTGACCATCGCCTGCGTCTCGAACGAGGTCGGCGGCGACCTGGTTGGGAATGCGCTGTGGACCGGTGCCCGGCTGCGCGAGGTGCTCGACATGGCCGGCGTCCAGCCCGGCGCCACCCAGGTCGTGGGACGGGCGTTCGATGGATGGACCGCAGGCTTCCCGACCGAGTGGGTCATGACCGATGAGCGCGAGGCGCTGATCGCGGTGGCCATGAACGGCGAGCCGCTCCCCGCAGAGCACGGGTTCCCGGCGCGTTTGATCGTCCCGGGCCTGTTCGGGTACGTGAGCGCGACGAAATGGCTGACGGAGATCGAGCTCACCACCTGGGACGGGTTCGACGGTTACTGGGTGCCACTGGGCTGGGCCAAGGAAGGTCCGATCCTCACCCAGTCGCGCATCGACGTGCCGCGATCCGGCTCGTCGGTCAGCCCGGGCGAGGTTGCCGTGGCCGGCGTTGCGTGGGCTCCGGATCGGGGCGTCACCCAGGTCGAGGTCCAGGTCGACGACGGGACGTGGAGCCCGGCCGAGCTGTCGGTGCCCATCAGCGACGCGACCTGGGTGCAGTGGCGGTATTCGTGGGATGCCAGCCCGGGGACGCACAACATTCGGGTCCGTGCCACCGACGGCAGCGGCATGGTCCAGGACTCGCACGTCACCCGGCCCCCACCCGACGGAGCGCGCGGCTACCACAGGATCCAGGTCAGCGTCGGGTAGGTCACAATCGGCCGCGTGCCGAGCCCGGGTGCGCCCGCCCTGATCCTGAACCCGATCTCCGGTGACGGTTCCGGCGGCCGGATCGTGCCGCGCCTGGAGGAGCACCTCGGTGGGCACGACGCGCAGCTGTTCATCTCGACTCACCGCGGACAGACCGAAGAGCTCGCCGCGGATGCGATCCGCCGCGGCGCCGATCGGGTCATCGGGGTGGGGGGTGACGGGACGATGCAGGACGTCGTCAACGGCATCATCGCCGCGGGCGGCGGGACGCTGGGCGTGGTGCCGGTGGGTCGAGGCAACGACCTGGCACGCAGTCTGTCCATTCCCCTCGAGCCCCTGGCCGCTCTGGACGTGGCGCTCGGCCCGACGACGGTGGCCATGGACGTGGGACGGGCCATCCGGGACTCGCGGCTGCGCCATTTCGTGGCCGCCGGCGGGGTCGGCTTCGACGCCCAGGTCGCCTGGACCATGGCCAACCCCCGGCCGTGGTGGAAGAACGGCCGGGCAGGGTATTTCGCCGGGACCCTGGACGAGCTGCGCCGCTTCCACAACCAGCGGTTGCGGATCACGTTCGAGACCACCGGGGGTCGCGAGGTGGTGGACCACGTCTCGCTCATGGCGGCCTTCGCCAACGGCCCGTACTACGGTGGCGGCATGAAGATCTGCCCCGACGCCAGCCTGGCCGACGGCCTGCTCGACGTCTGCGTGGTTGGCGACCTGACGCGGCTGGAGGCCCTCCGCGAGCTGCCCGGCATCTACGAGGCTCGCCACGTCCGTAATCCCAAGGTCCGCTTCTACCGCGCCCGATGGCTCCTCATCGAAGGGGACGAACCGACCCGTGTCCATCTCGACGGCGAACCGTGGGGCACCCTGCCGCTGCGGGTCGAGGCCCTGCCCGCGGCTCTCCAGGTCGCCGTGCCGACATGACGCGGGCCGAACCGGCCGCGCGTGGCTGGCAGGTGCTTGACGCGGCGGGGCGGCGGATCGGCACCGTGGATGCGGTCTTCGCCGACTACCTCCTGGTGCGGACCAGCGGCTGGCTGCCGGTGGACCTGTACGTGCCGGTGACCGCCGTCCGCTCCGCGGAGCAACCAGAATCGGTCCTGACCGAGGCGCATGACGACCGGGACGCGTTCGCCCGCTGGCATCGGCCGCTCAAGAAGGCCCCACATGACTGAACCGATGCGCTTCGCGCCCGAGATCCTCGATCGGCTCCGGACCATTCGGACCCCGCGGATCGAGACCCGCCGGGCGCCCGACGCGCCGGTCCATCGGACGCCCATCTGGGTGATCGTGGACGACGCTGATCGAGTGCTGATCCGGACCGTTCGTGGGACGACGTCGCGCTGGTACCGGGAAGCCCTGGCGCAGCCGGACTGCGTCCTGTGGCTTGGGAAGGAGTCCGTGGCGGTCCACGTTGAGCCGGCCAACGATCCCGAGCGCATCGCCGCCGCCAGCCGCGGCTACGAGGCCAAATATGCCGGCGATCCGGCCGTGAGCGCCATGATCGCGGACAACGTCCTGCCCACGACCTTGGAACTGAAGCCGCGCTGAGCGTGCAGTACCCTTAACGCCGTGAACGACGAGGCTCGCGCACGCGAGCAGGGTCCAGCCGGCGACGAATCTGAAGCGGATCCCCGGGCGGAGGCGTTCTACGCCCACGTCTCGAGCGGCGGCAAGGTCGAGGCCGACGACTGGATGCCGGACGACTATCGGGCCGCGATCCTGAAGTTCGTGGAGATGCACGCCAACAGCGAGCTCATGGGCGTGCTTCCCGAGCGGGATTGGATCCTCCGCGCCCCCACCCTGCGCCGGAAGCTGGCCTTGACCTCCAAGATCCAGGACGAGGTGGGCCACGCTCAGCTCCTGTACCGCGTGGCGGAGGATCTGGGCAAGAGCCGCGACCAGATGCTGGCCGACCTGCTGGCCGGCAAGACGAAGTTCCACAACGTGTTCCACTACCCGACCCGGTCGTGGGGCGATGTGGGGATCATCGCCTGGCTGGTGGACGCGGCGGCCATCGTCAGCCAGCAGGCCCTGCGCGACTCCTCATATGCGCCCTATGCGCGGACGATGAAGAAGATCTGCTGGGAGGAATCGGTCCACATCATGCACGGCCGGGACGTGGTCCTGACCTTGATGACGGGGACCGATGCCCAGCGCGAGCTGGTCCAGGAAGCCCTGAACCGATGGTGGGGCCCGCTCATGCAGATGCACGGCCCGCCCACCGACCCGGCCACCGATCGCGACCTGATCTGGGGGATCAAGACCAAGGGCAACGAGCAGCTGCGCCAGGAGTTCCTGTCGATCTACGTCCCGCGAATCTGGGAGCTGGGCCTCACCATTCCCGACCCCGCCCTGAGCCTGGACGGGGAGTCGGGCCGCTGGCGCTACACCGAGCCGGACTGGGACGAGCTCAAGTGGGTGGTTACCGGCCACGGTCCGGCATCGCAGGAGCGCCTGGAGTTCAGGCGTCTACATACCGCCGAAACCGCGTGGGTGCGCGACGCGGTCCTGGGAGTTGCCGCCTGAGCGGCCGCCGTGGCTGACCGGGTGTGGGAGGTCTTCCGCCAGGAGGCCGAGGGTGACCCATTCATCCACGGAGGAAACGTGAACGCGCCCGACGAGGAGCTCGCCCTGCATTACGCGCGCGAGTTCTACGGGCGGCGCCAGGAGAGCGTGCGGCTGTGGGTCGTGCCGCGCGACGCGATCGTCGAGCTGGACGACCCGGACCTGCTCCAGCCGCCCTTCGATCGGTCCTTCAAGCGACCCGGCGGCTACCTCATCAAGCACAAGCTGGAGGCGGCTCGGGTCCGAGCCGGGGCTCCGGCCGGCGGCGCCGAGGCGGAGGGCGAGGGGTGACCGTTCAGGACGTTCCGCGCGACGCGCTGGCCGAACTCCTGCTCACCCTGGCCGACGACGAGTTCGTGCTCGGCTTCTGGGACTCGGAATGGACCGGGATCGCGCCGATGCTCGAGGAGGACGTGGCCACTTCGTCGATCGCCCAGGACGAGATCGGTCACGCCAAGGCCTGGTACGAGCTGCTGGCCGAACTGACCGATGACGACGCGGATCACATCGCCTTCGGCCGCGAGCCGGAGGCCTATCGCCACGCGGCGCTCATGAACCACCCCCGCACCGACTGGGCCTTCACGGTCGCCCGTCGCTTCCTGTACGAAACCGCGGATGCCGTTCGGCTCGAGGCCCTGAGCCGGTCCAGCCACCCGGGCATCGCCGGCCTGGCGGCCAAGATGCGGCGGGAGGAGACCTACCACCTGCTTCATTGGTCGGTTTGGATGCGGCGCCTGGCGGAGAGGCCCAAGACGCGGCAGCGGCTCGTGGCCGCCCTGGAACGGCTGTGGTCGGATGCGGAGGCGATCTTCACGCCGCTGGCCGGGGAAGCGGACCTCGTGGCTGCCGGTATCCTGCCCGAGGATCTCGCCACGCTTCGCGCGACGTGGCAGGAGCGGGCCGCAACCGAGCTGCAGGCGCTGGGCCTGTCGGTGCCCACTGGCGACACGCCGGTTCCCGCCGAGGGTCGCACCGCGCGGACCGATGACTTCCGGTGGCTGTGGGGCGAGTTCACCTCGGTCGCACGGGCCGATCCAGGAGCCACGTGGTGATCCCGCGCACGACGACACCGGTGACGCCGGTTGCGGATCCCGAAGCGGCCATCTGGGCTGCCCTGGCCGAGGTCCCCGACCCGGAGATCCCGGCCATCAGCGTGGTCGACCTGGGCGTGATCCATCGCGTCGACCTGGCCGAGGATCGGTCCACCCTGCGGGTGGAGCTGCTGCCCACCTTCATCGGCTGCCCGGCGATCGAGGTCATGCGGGAGGCGATTGGCACCCGGCTCGGCGTGCTGGGCGTGGCGCAACGGGTCGAGGTCAGCCTGACCTTCGCCGAGCCATGGACATCGGACCGGATCTCGCCCGCCGGGCGCGAGCAGCTGCGATCGAGCGGCTTCGCCCCGCCGCCCCATCTTCGCGAGCTTGGAGGGCTGGGCGAGCTTCCCACCCTGACCGTCGTCCCGTGCCCGTACTGCGGCTCGCGTCAGACGAGCCTGGAGAATCCGTTCGGCCCCACCCTGTGCCGCGCCATCTACCATTGCGCCGGCTGTCGGCAGCCGTTCGAAGCCTTCAAGCCGATCTAGGAGACACGGGTGGCCCTCGACGGAGATGAGGTCCGCTCCGCCGCTGCGGAGCTGCTGGATGCCGGCGCCCACGATCCGCTGGACGCGATGCGCCACTCGGCGTCGCACGTCATGGCCGCCGCGGTGCTGGAGCTCTTCCCCGAGGCGCGGCTGGGCATCGGTCCGGCCATCCGCAACGGCTTCTACTACGACTTCGACCTGCCCCGGCCGTTGACGCCCGCCGACCTGACGGCCATCGAGGAGCGGATGCGGGCCCAGGTCGCCGCCGACCAGCCGTTCGAGCGCTACGAGCAGGACCGGCCCACCGCCCTGGCCGAGCTCGAGACCGCCGGCCAGCCGTACAAGGTCGAGATCGTGCGCGACCTGTCCGCGGAGGACGGTCAGGTCATCTCGTTCTACCGTCACGGATCGTTCACCGACCTGTGCCGCGGTCCGCACGTGGCGTCGACCGGGAAGATCGGTCCGTTCAAGCTGCTCAACACGGCCGGCGCCTACTGGCGAGGGGACGAGACCCGTCCCATGCTCCAGCGCATCTACGGCACGGTGTGGGAGAACCAGGCCGACCTGGACCAGCACCTGTGGCGCCTCGAGGAGGCCCGCAAGCGGGACCATCGCAAGCTGGGCCGCGACCTGGACCTGTTCAGTTTCCACCCCGAGTCGCCGGCGGCTCCGTTCTGGCATCCCAAGGGCATGGCCCTGTGGCGGGCGCTGGAGGAGTGGTCATGGCAGGTGCGCCGCGAGGGCGGCTTCGACGAGGTCCGCACTCCGGCCGTGGTGCGCAAGGAGCTGTGGGAGACCTCAGGCCACTGGGAGCTGTACCAGGACAACATGTTCGTCCTGGACGACTCGGACCATGAGTCGGGCCTGAAGCCGATGAACTGCCCCGAGTCGATGCTCATCTACAAGACCCAGCTGCGGTCCTACCGAGACCTCCCCATGCGCCTGGCCGACTACTCGTGGCTGTTCCGCCGTGAACGGACCGGGGCCCTGGCCGGGATGTTCCGCGTCCGCCAGCTGACCCAGGACGACTCGCACGTCCTGTGCCGCGATGACCAGGTCATCGACGAGGTGAACCTGGCCCTGAACCTGGTCCGGCGCCAGTACGCGCCCTTCGGGTTCGAGCCCCGGTTCAAGCTGGCCACCCGACCGGCGAAGAAGCTGGGGACCGACGAGTTCTGGGACATGGCCGAGGGCAAGCTGACGGAGGCCCTGAAGGCGGGCGGGATTCCCTACGAGGTGGATGAGGGCGGCGGCGCGTTCTACGCGCCCAAGATCGACGTGTTCATCGACGACGCGCTGGGCCGCGAATGGCAGCTGGCCACCATCCAGCTCGACTACCAGCTCCCCCAGCGCTTCGACCTGGAGTACCGAACGGCAGAGGGCGGCTTCGAGCGGCCAGCGCTGGTCCACTACGCCATCTACGGCTCCTTCGAGCGCTGGATCGGCATCATCACCGAGCACTACGCGGGTGCCTTCCCGGCCTGGCTGGCGCCGGTGCAGGTGGTCGTCATCCCGATCGCGGACCGCCACGTTCCCTACGCCGAGGAGGTGCGGACCGCCCTCGCCGCGGCCGGGATCCGGGCCGAGGTCGACGACCGCGCGGAGCGGATGCAGGCCAAGGTCCGAGACGCCCAGCAGCAGCAGGTCCCGGTCATGTTGGTGATCGGGGATCGCGACGTGGAGGGCCGGGCCGTCAGCCCGCGGCTGCGGACCGGCGAGGAGCGCCAGGGCGTGCCCTTAGATGAGTTCGTGGCCGACCTCTCGTCCCGCATCGCCGCCCGCGAGCTGTGGCCCCAGCCGGCGTGAGCGACCGACCCGACGAGGTCCCACCGGTCACCACGCCCGTCGCTCCGGAGGTTCTCCGGACGCCGGAGGAAGGACTCCCCGGCAGGTCCGAGGACCGCAAGGACGTGGTGATCATCGGCGCCGGGCTGGCCGGCTTGGTGGCTGCCTTCGAACTGAAACGCGAGGGACATCACGTCACCCTGCTCGAGGCCCAGAATCGGGTCGGGGGCAGGATCTACACCCTTCGCACATTCGCCCCGGGCCTGTACGCCGAAGCCGGCGGGATGCGGATCCCGCGGGCCCACGACCTGACCCTGCGCTATTGCGAGCTGTTCGATCTTCCGCTCCGTCCGTTCGTGATGGCGAACCCGAAGGGCCTGGTGCACATCGGCGGAGAGCGGATGACACGCGAGGAGGCCGATCGCGAGCCGGATCGGCTCCCGTACCACCTCGAGTCTCACGAGCGCGGCCGCACCGCCGACGAGCTGTGGGAGTCGGCCATCGGCGACCTCCGGGTCATGATCGAGGAGGACCGCGACAGCGCGTGGGACCGCATCGTCCGCGAGTACGACCAGTACTCCCTGTACGAGTTCCTCCGTTTCAAGGGTTGGTCGCCCGGAGCGATCGAATACTTCACCGTCCTGAACTTCCTCGAGGCCGACATGCACAACTCCTTGGTCGAGATCCTGCGTGAGGACCTCGGCGGGGCGTACGTCGACATGCAGGAGATTGCGGGCGGGATGGATCGGCTGCCGAATGCGTTCTACGAGCGGCTGCAGGATTCAGTCCGCTTCGGCGCCAACGTGTACGCCCTCGACCAGGACAGCGACGGTGTCACCGTGCACTTCAAGACCGAGTCCGGCCGGTTCACGGTGCACGCCGACTACGGCATCGTCACCGTTCCGTTCTCGGTCCTGCGCACGATCGAGGCGGTCACCCCGTTCTCCCCGGGCAAGCAGCGGGCCATCCGCCAGCTGAACTACCACGCCTCCACCAAGATCCTGATTCAGGTCCGGAACCGGTTCTGGGAGGAGGAGGACGGCATCACCGGTGGAGGCACCGTCACCGAGCTGCCCATTCGACGCATGAACTACCCGACGCCCGACCCGGATACGACGCGCGGCGTGCTGCTGGCGAGCTATACGTGGGGCCAGGACGCCCTGCAGTGGGGGGCCATGGACGAGGAGACGCGCCTCGAAGAGGCCCTCGAGGACGTGGCCCGCATTCACCCCCGCATCCGCGATGAGTACGAGGGCGGCGCCTCCCACGCGTGGTACTCGGATCGATGGGCGCGCGGCGCGTTTGCCCTGTTCGCACCCGAGCAGCAGTCCAGCCTGCAGGCCGATATCGTCCGGCCCGAAGGTCGGTTCTATTTCGCCGGCGAGCACTGCTCGCTGTATCACGCCTGGATCCAGGGGGCGCTGGAGTCCGGCATCCGGGCCGCTCGCGAGATCCACGAGGCGGTCCAGGCTCGTTGACCCTCTTTTTGGCATCGGTGTATAGTCGGCCGGCATTTCGCGCAGATGTGGGCCACGAGTCCGTCATCGGACCGTGGCTCACGTGTTGAAGGAGTAGATCCCGATAGCCAAGGACCTCAGAACCAATGACATGATCCGTGTCCGCGAGGTCCGGGTCATCGATGACGAGGGCAACCAGCGCGGCGTGATGCCGACCGCCGAGGCCCTCGCCCTGGCCCAGGAGCGTGGCCTCGACCTGGTCGAGGTGGCTCCTACGGCGGTCCCCCCGGTGTGTCGGATCCTCGACTACG
Source organism: Candidatus Limnocylindria bacterium (assembly GCA_044866355.1). GTDB lineage: Bacteria > Chloroflexota > Limnocylindria > QHBO01 > QHBO01 > DASTEQ01. The sequence continues at coordinate 16,370 of JBIOTW010000107.1, forward strand.
GTCAGTACAAGTACGAGATCCAGAAGCGCGAACGCGAAACGAAGAAGCGCCAGAAGTCGCAGACCTTCAAGGAGATCCGGTTCCGGGTCAAGATCGACAAGCACGACCTGGAGACCAAGACCCGCCGGGCGTCGGAGTTCCTCGATGACGGCGACCGGGTGAAGGTGGCGGTCCAGTTCCGAGGGCGGGAGATCAACCACCCGCAGCTCGGGCGGGCGTTGCTCGATCGGGCCGCCGAGATGATCGGCGAGCATGGGGTCATCGAGCGGTCACCGCTCATGGAGGGCCGAAGCCTGTTCATCGTGATGGCTCCGCCGGGATCCAAGGTGGAGCGCCGCGGGGAGCAGCCGGGCCCGGCCGAGGGCGAGACCATCGGCGAGGCACTGGCGGCCAAGGGGCAGGTGCCCGACGTGGGCGCCGGCGAGCGAGCTGGCGACGAGGCCCCGCCCGCACCGGCCGCGTAAGTCAGTCGTAAGCCAGGGGGAATCGGGGGAATCACAGGAACAGATATGCCGAAGATGAAGACGCATAAGGGCACCGCCAAGCGGTATCGCAAGTCCGGCTCGGGCAAGTGGCTCCGGCCCAAGGCCTGGCGGGGCCACCATCTCCAGATCAAGTCCAGCCGTCGCAAGCGCCGCTACGCGGGGATGGCCGAGGTCAGCTCGGCCCAGGTCTCCCAGCTCAAGCGGCTCATGCCGTACGAGTAGCGACGAATGGCACGAGTCAAGCGCGGAGTTCCCGCCCATCGGCGACACAAGCGCCTCCTGAAGCAGGCCAAGGGTCGCCGCGGGACGCGCTCGACGCTGATCCGACCCGCGCGGGAGGCGCTGTTCCACGCCCTGCGCTACGCCTATCGGGATCGACGAGACCGCAAGCGCGACATGCGCCGGCTGTGGATCCAGCGCATCAACGCCGCGTCGCGGTCTCATGGGATGCCCTACGGCCGATTCGTATCCGGCCTGAAATTGGCCGGCATCGAGGTCAATCGGAAGCAGCTGGCGGACCTGGCGGTCCGCGAGCCAGCCGCGTTCCGGCGCATGGTCGAGACGGCCCTGGCCTCCTTTACCAGCTGACCGGCGCGCGCCGCTCCGGTCTGAATCGGCCCTGCTCCGGATGACGGAGCGGGGTCGTTTGTTTCGCCGACAATGACGACCGACCGATGGAGATGGCCTGACCGATGAGCAATCCGGAGCACGACCCGGCAACGCTCCGCGGCGATGTGGAGCGCCTCCGGGCGGATGCCCTGGCTCGGCTGTCGAGTGCCCGGGACGTCGCCGCGGTGGAGGCGCTGCGCCACGAGGTGCTGGGCCGCGCCGGGTCGCTGACCGCCGTCCTGCGCGGCATTTCTGCAGTCCCGGAGGGCGAGCGTCGAGCGCTGGGAGTCGCCGCCAACTCCGCTCGCCTGGACCTGGAGGCGGCCTTCTCGGACCGCCTGGCGCAGCTTGCCGAGGCCGAGCTGGGCGATCGCCTGGCGACCGAGGCGCTGGACATGACCGCGCCCGGCCGACCGGTGCGGGTCGGGCACCTCCACCCGCTGATGACCGTGGAGCGAGACCTCCGCGAGATCTTCCATGCCTTCGGGTTCGAGGTGTTCGAGGGTCCGGAGATCGAATCCGATCTCATGAACTTCGAGCTGCTGAACATGCCGCCCGATCACCCGGCGCGGGATCTGTGGGACACGCTGTACGTGGCCGAACCGGGGTCGGTGGAGGCCGGGTCGCCACGCCCCGCCGAGGACGGCACGATCCTGCGGACCCACACGTCTCCGGTCCAGATCCGGGCGATGCGGGCGCTCACCCCACCCATCCGCGTGCTGATGCCGGGGCGCTGCTATCGGTACGAGGCGGTCGACGCCTCGCATGGGTCTGAGTTCTTCCAGATCGAGGGCCTGGTCGTGGACCGCGACACCAGCCTGGCCGACCTGAAGGGGATGCTGGAAGAGTTCGCGCGGGCCATGTTCGGGGCGGATACCCGAACTCGGTTCCGACCCGGCTACTACCCGTTCACGGAGCCCAGCGCCGCGTTCGACATCGGTTGCCTGGTGTGCGGAGGGCCCGGCTGCCCGGCCTGCGGGCGGACCGGCTGGATGACGATTCTCGGTGCCGGGATGGTCCACCCGGCCGTGCTCCGCAACGGCGGGCTGGACCCGGACGAATACCAGGGCTACGCCTTTGGGATGGGCCTGGATCGGATGACGCTCCTGCGCCATGCCATCCCGGACCTCCGGCTGCTGATGAGCGCGGACCTGCGCTTCCTCGAGCAGTTCGCGGGCGGGCGCTGAGCCATGCGGGTCCCGCTGTCGTGGCTGGGCGAGTACGTCGACGTCGCCTTGGCACCCGCTGAGCTGGCGGAGCGCCTGACCCTGCTCGGGTTCGAGGTGAAGACGGTCGAGGCGCCGGGGGCCGACTGGAAAGGCGTCGTGGTGGGGCGCGTCCTGGACGTCAAGCGCCATCCGAACGCCGAGACGCTATGGCTGACGCACGTCGACGTCGGGGATGGCGAAGCGCTCGAAATCGTGTGCGGCGCCCAGAACCTGGCGGTCGGCCAGCTGGTCCCGGTCGCGGTCCCGGGCTCCGAGCTGCCGGGGGGAAGGCGGATCGGGCGCACGAAGATCCGCGGAGCGGTGTCGAACGGGATGCTGTGCAGCCCGATCGAGCTCGGCCTGGGCGAGGACGCCGAGGGCATCCTGATCCTGGGCACGGCCGAGGAGTACCGGCTTGGCGCCAACCTGGCCGATGTCGTTGGCGAGACCATCCTGGACGTCGACGTTAAGCCCAATCGGGGCGACGCCCTGTCCATGGTGGGCCTGGCGCGCGAGATCGCGGCGGCGACCGGTACCTCCGTGCGGTATCCCGAAACGGTGCTCGCGGAGAGCGGGAGCCCGACGGCGGACGAGGTCCAGGTCGAGATCCGTGACCCGGATCTGTGCCCGCGTTTCGCGGCTCGCCTCCTGGACGGCATCGGCCGGGCGCAGACCCCGGGCTGGATGGAGCAGCGCCTGCGGGCGGCGGGGATGCGCCCGATCTCGCCGGTCGTGGACGTCACGAACTACGTCATGCACGAGTTGGGCCAGCCGATGCACGCCTACGACGCGGACCGCATCCCGAACGGGCGGATCGTCGTCCGCCGGGCCCGGCAAGGGGAGTCGCTGGTCACGATCGACCACGTCGAGCGACGGCTGGACGATCGAATGCTGGTCATCGCCGATGCCGAGCGGCCGATCGGCTTCGCCGGAATCATGGGCGGCGCCGACACGGAGGTCGGGGACGGCACGACCCGCGTCATCCTGGAGTCGGCCATCTTCCACGGCCCCAACGTGCGCAACACGGCCCGCCGCCTCGGCCTGCGCTCCGAGGCGTCGATGCGCCACGAGAAGGGGATCTCGCCAGATCTGCCCCGGCTGGCGGCGGACCGGGCCGCCGGGCTCATCGCCGAGATCACCGGGGCGCGGGTGGCGGTGGGCATCGTCGACAACGACCCGGGGCCTCATCGTCGCCAGGTGGTCGAGATCGACACGGCGCGAACCGGGAACCTGTTGGGCATCCCCGTGGATGCCGTCAGCGCCGGAGAGTGGCTGGCCCCCCTTGGCTTCGAGTCGACCGGGCTGGACGCCTCCCGGTTGGCGGTGACCGTACCCGCCCACCGGCTGGACGTCACTTCCGCCGCGGACGTCGCCGAGGAGCTGGCCCGCGTATACGGGTACGAGCGGATTCCCGGCAAGCTGCCCTCCGCCGACCTCCCGCCCAGCCGGTCCGATCCCAGCGAGCCTCGGCATCGGCTACGACGCGTCCTGGCCGGGCTTGGGTTGGACGAGGTCATGACCCATGCCCTGATCGGGCCGTCGGATCTGTCGCGATCCGGGTTCGACGCTGCCGGCCCTCACCTGGTTCGGGTCGCCAACCCGCTGTCCGAGGAGCACGCCATCCTCCGCCCGGTGCCGTACCCATCGATCCTGGCGGCCCTCGCCGAGAACGTTCGCCAGCGGCGGAACGAGGTCGCCATCTTCGAGGTCGGCAAGATCTACCGATACCGACCGTCCGCCGCCGCCGCGAAGGCCGGTGCCGAGCTGCCCCAGGCGGGGGCGGCCTACCACGAGGCCTGGACCGTGGGCATCGGTCTGCTCGGCTCTGCGCAGCCTCGATATCCGGGCGATGTCCAGCGCGAATGGGAGGTCGCGGACCTGAAGGGAATCGTGGATGCGATCCACGCGGCGCTGGGCCTGCCGATGCCGGCTTATCGTCCCGAGACGCCCCAAGAGCGCCACCCGCACATGCATCCCGGCCGCGCCGCACGGGTGGTGGACAGCGGGGACAAGTCGTACGGGTCGGTGGGTGAGGTGGACCCGTCGGTTGCCGCGGCCTGGGGCCTTCCGGGACGCCCGGTCGTGGGCGCCCTCCACCTCGACCCGGGCGGACTGTTCGGACTGCCACCCCACAGCCAGCGGGCCGCGCCGCTCCCGGCCGCCCAGCCCGTGGATCGAGACCTGGCCGTGGTCGTGGACGCGGCGACCCCCGTCGGAGAGCTGCTGCGCCTCGCGCAGCGGAATGCCGGGCCGCTGCTCGCCGACCTGCGGCTGTTCGACGTCTACCGCGGGGCTCAGGTCGGCGAGGGCCGCATCTCGTACGGGCTCGGGTTCCGGTTCCAGCCAGTGTCGGCAGCGGACGAAAGGGCCGTCGATCGGGCCATGGACAAGGTCCGCGGAGCGCTCCAGCATCACCTGGGAGCCGAGATCCGGTGAAGCTGGCGTCGCTTGATGGACACCGCTGGTACCCTTCGCGGCGACATTTGGAGGGCCAGCCGACGTGGAGATAATCGCCTCGTTCACGGTCACCGACCTGGTGGTCCTGGCGACGCTGGCCGGTGCGGTGCTGGTCGGCTTCCAGCAGGGCACGCTCCGCTACATTCTCAGCACGGTGGCCGTCCTGCTGGCGTTCATCGTGGCCAGCCAGCTCAAGGGCCCCATCGCCGACGCCCTGGGAACCGTGTGGCGCGCCGCCACCCCCGAGGTCCAGGAGCTGTGGATCTACGTCGTCCTGTTCGTCGCCGGCGTCATCGGCGGGTGGTTCGTGGTCCGGATGTTCTATCGCCAGACCCGGCTGCCCCTGTATCGGCTTCTCGACGAGATCGGCGGAGCGATCATGTGCGTAGTGTTCGTGATCGTGGTCTACACCTTCAGCCTGGCCGTCCTGGACTCGTACTTCGTGAACGTCGACCAGGCGACGATCGACCGGGTGACGGTGCTGGGCCCGCTCTATCAGTTCCTGAACGATTCGGTCCTCGTGGACTGGTTCCGGGCATGGGTGCTTCCGATCGTGGGGTTCGCGGCGCGGCCGTTCGTTCCCGACGACATCAAGCCGTTCCTCGGCGACTGAGCCGGCTGGCCTCGCCCAGCCCGCTGACGGACCGCGGCTGGTTCGATCGCCCGGCACTCGAGGTCGCCCCCGACCTGCTCGGCGCGTGGCTCAGCCATGACACACCCGAGGGCCGCATCACCCTCCGCCTGGTGGAGACCGAGGCCTACGTCGGCCCCGAGGATCCAGCCGCGCACTCGGCGCGGGGCCGGACGACGCGGAACGAGCCGATGTGGGGCCCACCTGGGCACCTGTACGTGTATCGGATCTACGGGATCCATGACTGCGTGAACGTGGTGTGCGGCCCGGATACCAAGCCAGAGGCCGTGCTGCTGCGGGCGGGGGAGATCATCGAAGGCGAGGAGCTGTCCCGCCGCCGCCGGGGTTCGGCGCCGCCGTCCCGCCGCCTGGCCTCCGGGCCGGGCAACCTGGGTCGGGCCCTGGGCATTGGGCGCGAGCTGAGCGGCACCGATCTGCTCGGTGGGCCGGTCAGCATCCGCCTCGGCACACCGCCGCCCCGGATCGCCAGGCGGCCCCGGATCGGGGTCGGCTACGCCGGGGAGTGGGCGGCGCGCCCATATCGGTTCGTGATTCCGGATGACCCGCACCTCTCGCGCCGCTGAGCCCGACGCCCCGAGCCTGCGGGCGTTGGAGTTCGCGGCCGTCACCGAGCAGCTGGCCGCGCGCACTGCCTTCGCGCCCTCGCGTGAGATGGCCGAGGGAGCGCTCCCGGTGGGCGACTCTGAGCACGTCGCCCTGCTCCAGGACCAGACCGATGAGGCCGTACGCTTGCTCGAGCTCCATCCGGATACGACGATCGGCGGGGCGCGGGACATTCGATCCGCCTTGGCCCGTGCCCGGCGGGGAGGCCGCCTGACGCCGGCCGAGCTGCTGGACGTGGCCGGGACGCTCCACGCCACCGATCTGTTTCAACGGCGCCTGGCCCGCTGGCCTGGCCCGCAGCTGGCGGGCGTGCGGGCGGACCTCGAGCCTGCGCCGGCGTTGCGGGAGCGCATCGAGCGCAGCATCGACCGGTCGGGCGAGATCCTCGACAGCGCGTCGCCCGCGCTGCGAACCGCGCGGCGCAAGATGCGGGTGGCCCAGGATCGCATTCGGGAGCGGCTGAACGCCATGCTCCGCTCGCCGGACCTGGCCGGCGCCATCGGCGACGCGATCGTCACCCAACGAGCCGGCCGCTACGTGATCCCCGTCCGGGCCGAGGCCAAGGGTCGGGTACCGGGCATCGTCCATGACCAGAGCGCGTCGGCGGCCACCCTGTTCATCGAGCCCATGGCCGTGGTCGAGCTCAACAACGCCTGGACCGAGGCCACCCTCGAGTCCGCCGAGGAGGAGGCCCGAGTGCTCGAGGTCCTGTCGCGCGAGGTCGAGCGTCAGGCCGAGGCGCTGGCCGCTTCGTTGACCGCCCTGGCGCGAGCCGACCTGTGGTTCGCCCGCGCCCGGCTGGCGGGCGACATGGATGGCGTTCGACCCGCGGTCGTGGATGACGCGCTGGAGCTCCTGTCCGCCCGGCACCCGCTGCTCGGCGCCGAGGCGGTGCCCATCGACCTCCGACTGGGGGAGCGCTTCGGCTACCGGGCCCTGGTCATCACCGGGCCCAACACCGGCGGTAAGACAGTTGCGCTCAAGACGCTCGGCCTGCTGGCCCTCATGCACCAGGCCGGGCTGAGGGTGCCAGCGGCGGATGGGGCTCGACTGCCGGTCTTCCGCCAGGTCATGGCCGACATCGGCGACGAGCAGAGCATTGCCCAGTCGCTGTCCACGTTTTCGAGTCACCTGCGCAACGTCGTCCGCTTCCTCGAGGCGGCCGGTCCCCAAACGATGGTCCTCCTCGACGAGATCGGGGCTGGCACCGATCCGACCGAGGGATCGGCGCTGGCCATGGCCGTGGTCACCGTCCTGCTCGAGCGCGGCGCCCTGGTCGCGGCTACCACCCACTACGCCGAGTTGAAGGCCTTCGCCGAGACCCAGCCCGGCGTCACGAACGCCGCGGTCGAGTTCGATGTCGCCACGTTGCGCCCGACCTTCCACCTGTCGATCGGATTGCCCGGCGCGTCGCAGGCGTTTGCCATCGCGGAGCGGCTGGGCCTGTCGCCCGAGGTGCTGACGCTGGCGCGCGAGCGGATCTCCACGACTCACGCCTCGTTGGAAGAGACGCTGGCGGCCATCCGCCGGGCCGAGGCGGAGCGTGCCGAAGCGCTGGCCACCGCTTCGGAGGAGCGTCACGCCGCGCGGACCGAACGCGAGCGCGCCGAGGTGGGGACCGACCGGGCGCGGCGCGAGGCGGCTCGCATCCTGGCCGATGCTCGCCGCGCGGCCGATGCGGTTCTGGCCGGGGCCGAACGCCAGGCGGCCGACGTCCAACGCGCAGCGCGGAAGGCCGACGCCGCGGCGCTCACGAAGGCCAGGGAACGAACCGCGCAGCGTCGGGCCCGCCTCGCCGTCATGCCGGCGCCAGAGCTGGCGGCATCGGAGCCCGGGGAAGACTCCGGGCCGCAGCCCCGCGTCGGCCTGTGGGGCCAGAGCCGGACCCTGGGTCGCACCGGTCGGATCGCCGCGATCAGCGGCCGCACCGGCCGCGTGACACTGGAGGCGGATGGCGCGCGCCTGGTCGTGCCCGGCGACGACGTCGTGGTGGTGGACGAGCCGAGGGCGGCGCCGCCGGTCCGCGACCTGGCCGCCGAAGAGCTCAGACGCCGTGCGGCGGCGGACCTTCCCCCACGTCTCGACCTGCGCGGCGAGCGGGTCGACGCCGCCCTGGAGCAGCTGTCAGACCACCTCGACCAGGCGTTGCTGGCCGGCGCCGACCAGGCGGTCATCGTCCACGGGTCGGGCACCGGCGCCCTGCGCCGGGCCATTCGTGAGTACCTGGCCGACCACCCCCGGGTTCGTGGCCAGCGCCCCGGTCGGCGCGAGGAAGGCGGCGACGGGGCGACCGTGGCGGAGCTCTAGACTCCCTAGCCCCCGGGCACCGGAAGGCTGGGCACAACGCTCGGGAGCGGGCTGGGCGTCGGCTCGGGAGTGGCCGTGGGCTGGGGCGTGGGCGTCGGAATCGGAGTCGGGCTGGACGTGGGGACCGCCCCGGGCGTGCATTCCTCGGTCGGCGCCAGCGGGGCGTCCAATGGGACCACGGGCGACCGAGGAACGTTCTCGGGAGGACCCTGGTGCTGCTCGATCCAGGCCTTGTTGGATGCCTCCCACACCGGGTGGTCGTCGTCCCACCCGATCAGATCCAGGTACTCCTTCAGCATGGCCGATGGCGGCGGCGCCGGCTCATCGCTGGGGACGGGCTCGGAGGTTGGCCCCGGGGTGGCCGGCACGAAGTCGCCACAGCCGGCCTGCCAGATCTTCCCGGTCACGGCCTCGATGGCCAGCTCCGTGTGCAGGTCGTCGGTGGCCAGGCCCGGGCCGCCGGCCACGAACAGCTCCGTGATCGTGTTGTGGGTGAACTCGCCGGGCTCCAGGCCGGTGATGACGTCCACCGTCCGTTCCGCGATGCCCTCGGGCCGGACGAAGTCACGCACCGGCAGCTGGTTGAGGGCGGTGACCTCGGCCATGTAGTCGTGCCAGATGAACGTCGGCCCATCGGCCGCAAACACCGAGTCGATGGCGGAGAAGTCACTGTTGCCCACCCACACGCCGGTGATGAGCGCCCCCTCGTCGACCTCTGGATCGGCGTCGGCGGCCAGGTAGCCGAAGGCCTGCAGGTCGCGGAAGTCGGTGGTGGTCCCGGTCTTCAGGGTGGCCGGCCGGCGGCCGGCATCGGTCAGGAGCTGGAAGCGAGGACCCCACAGCGCGTTCTGGGCCGGGTCGGTGTTGTCGGCCAGGATATCGCTGACCAGGTACGCGGCCTGCGGGGAGATGGCCTGCTCCGGGTCGGGACCATCGGTCTCGTGGTCGTAGATGACCGTCCCGTCGCGATCGACGATGCGCGAGATCAGATACGGCTCGTGGTACAGGCCATCGTTGGCCAGCGCGCCGTACGCCGCCGCCAGGTCGAGCATGCGGACGCCGATCGTCCCCAGCGTCAGCGAGGCGACGTTCGGATCCTGGGCCGGGTCCCATTCGAGGCCCAGCCGCTCGGCCTGGTCGACGACCTGCTCGGTGCCGATGAGCTGCTGGGCCTTGGTGACCGGGATGTTGAGCGAGAACTTCAACGCGTCGCGCACCCGGACCGGGCCCCGTTCGCGGAGGTCCGCGTCGCGGACCGGGTAGCCGGGCACGATCTCGGTCGAGACGTCCATGAACATGGTGGCCGGCGTGATGGCCCCGGTTTCGAACCCGGTCGCGTAGGTGATGGGCTTGAACGCGGATCCCGACTGACGGAAGGCCTGGCCCACCACGTCGTATTGAGGCTGATGGATGGGTGTCGCCTCCCCGTCGAAGTTGGCGCTCCCCACGTAGGCCACCACCGCCCCGGTTCGGTAGTTGATGGTGACGATCGCGTCGTTACCGATGTTGCGGCCCTGGAGCTGGTTGATCCAGTCCAGGGCGTCGGAGCCGTACTTGGCGGCGAGCTCGTCATCGGTCAGGCGGTCCATGTCGTAGACCACCCGGGCCCACTTCTCGGCAGCGACCTGGTAACCCTCGTACTGGAGCGTGGTCTCGATGCGCAGCCCACCCCGGTCGATGATGTCCTCCGCGCCCAGCAGCTCGGCAACCTCCCGACGGGTGGCGTACACGAAGTGGGACGCCAGGAACGGGGGCGTCTCCGGGATGCGGACATAGGCGGGCTCGCGGAGGATGGCGTCGCGCTCGCGCTCGGTCAGGTACCCGAGCTCGACCATGTCCTCGAGGACGGCATTCCGGATCAGCATCGGATCGGTGTCTTCCGGAAGCTCGAGGAGGGTTGGGAACTCGGCGCCCGAGGCGTCGAGGGCTGCCACGCCGTACTGCGTGGGATCCAGCTCCGAGGGAGCGCGCAGCAGGCCCGCCAGGAGGGCCGCCTCTCCCGGGGAGACCTCGTGGTTGGGCGCCGGGTTGGTGAAGTCCTTGCCGAAGTAGCGGTTCACGGCGGCCCATACCCCGTACCCGTTGTTGCCGTAGTACATCTCGTTGAGGAAGAACTCCAGGATCTGGGCCTTGCCCTCCTCGCCGGGGTAGGCGGCATCGAGCTGGAGGGCGAGCATCGCCTCCTTGATCTTCCGCTCGAGCTGTCGGCCGGGATCGGCCATGAGGTCCGGCGGCAGGAGCACGCTGCGGACGAGCTGCTGGCAGATGGTGGAGGCGCCGGACACGACCTCTCCGGCGGACACGTTCTGGAGCAGGGCGCGGACGATGGCCCGCGGGTCGACGCACGGGTTGGCCCAGAAGGTGTGGTCCTCGGCCGCCACGGTGGCCTCGACCAGGACGTCCGGGATCTCGTCGAAGTCCACCACCCGCCGGTTGGTGGCGGCGAAGGTCGCCAGCTCGCGACCGTCGGCCGAGACGACCACCGAACCCTCGTCGGGGGCGTACTTCTCGAGGGCGGTGACGTCGGGGATGGACCCGGCGTAGGCGGTGTAGAGAAACATGGCGCTCAGCACGATCCCGATCCCCAGCGCCACAAACGTGGCGAGGATCACCGCGGGGAGAGGCTGGATGCGCATCCGTGGCGCGGCGCCGGTCCGGACGGGCTGTCCGTAGCCCGCCGGCGGCGGAGGTGACGAGGTCACGGCCGCGAACTCTAACAGAGAGCCCTGAAGGGTGCCGTTGGGCGACTGGGGGCGGGTACCATCGGCGCATGGATCGCGCGAGCGCCATCGACGAGCTGCTGACCCGTCGCGTGGCCCAGGTGGTCGAGCGGGACGAGCTGGGTCGGATGCTGCGCGAGGCGGACCGACCGCTCCGGATCAAGTTCGGCGTCGACCCCACCAGCCCCGACCTGCACATCGGCCACGGCGTGCCCTTCGAGCGCCTCCGGGCGTTCCAGGACCTCGGCCATCTGCCCGTTCTGGTGGTGGGCGACACCACGGCCCAGATTGGCGACCCCTCGGACCGGAACACGACCCGGCCCATGCTCTCCGCTGAGCAGGTGCGGGCCAATGCAGAGACCTACCTGGCCCAGTTCGGCCTGATCGTCGACCCGGCCAAGACCGAGGTCCGCTGGCAGTCCGAGTGGTTCGACACCTTCGGCCTGCGCGAGGTCTTCGCCCTCTTGAGCCGCTTCACCCTGGCCCGCATGATCGAGCGCGACACGTTCGCCAAGCGCCTGGCGGAGGGCGCCCCGGTCTCGATGCACGAGACCCTGTACCCGCTGCTGCAGGCGTACGACTCGGTGGCGGTGCAGGCCGACGTCGAGCTGGGCGGCACCGATCAGACCTTCAACCTGCTGGTCGGGCGCGACGTGCAGCGCGACTTCGGCCAGCCGCCCCAGCAGATCATGACCTGCGAGCTGCTGGTCGGGATCGACGGGGTGCAGAAGATGAGCAAGTCGCTGGGCAACGCGATTGGCCTGACCGATCCTCCGTATGAGCAGTACGCCCGCACCATGAGCATCCCCGACAGCCTGCTGCCGAACTGGGCTGCCCTGGTCACGCGCTGGACCGATGAGGAGACCGAGGCCTTGCTGGCGGACCTGGCGGCAGACCGGCTCCATCCCAAGGCCGCCAAGCAGCAGCTGGCCCGCGAAGTCGTCTCGCGCTGGCACTCGGACGCCGCGGCCGCCGAGGCCGAGGCCCGCTGGGAGCAGGAAGTGAGCGCGGGCGGCGGTGTGTCGGAGCTCGAGGAAACCTCGGTCACGGTGCCGCTGGCTGGGATCAGCCTGCCCGACCTGCTGGTGGCCGCCGGCCTCGCCTCGTCACGGAGTGTCGGGCGCCGTCTCGTGCGTCAGGGCGGCGTGCGGGTCGACGGCGAGGTCCAGACCGATGAGCTGCGCATGTTCGCGGCCGGTGTCGATCACGAGGTCCGGGTCGGGAAGCGGCAGGCCGCGCGGGTGCGCCTGACCTGACTCCTCGCAGGAGTGGAAGGATGACGGCTCCGCAGCTGCCATCCTCCATCTCACAGCAGTTCGTGCTATCGC
>JBIOTW010000108.1:0-25501 GCA_044866355.1 Candidatus Limnocylindria bacterium
GCGGGCTTGGGGGTGGGAGCGGGAACCGGAGTCTTGTCTGGCCGGTTGTGATCGGGCTCGTTCTTGTCCTCGTGGTAGGTCTGGGCGGGCTTGGCATCACTGCCGGACCCGTCGCCATGCCCGTTCTGGGCATCCTGGGCGTCCTGGGCATCGCCGGTCTGGGCGGTCTGGTTGATGCCCTGGAGCGGGGTGATGGCGTCGACCATGGTCGACCCAAACGCCAGCGCCCCGGCGAAGAGGAGCGCTCCTACGGCGCCCGGCAACGAAACGCCGATGCGGCTGGTGATGGTGGGTCGTGCCCGATCCGGAACCTGGCTCATGTCTGCTCTCCCTGATCTGGGTGGATGAGTGCTGGGCGGGCTGCGGCCGGGTCCTGCTATCGACCGCAGCCGCCCGAATGAACGTCTACAAAACGCGGGAGAGGCCCCGGGATTACAGGTGCTTGCGGGAACGCAGCGGGAACCGGGGGCTGATGAGCGGTGTAGGGAAGACGACGAAACCTGCAGCTGAGGCGTCCCCGTGTCCCGATTCACGCTTTCGTTCATCGCCGCGGCCCTCCTGGTCCTCGCCACGGCGGGCGTGGCGCTCGCCAAGTGTCCTGAAGGGTCGACCGAAGACCAGTGCCAGGGCATGGCAGCCGAGATCGACACCACCAACACCCTCCAGGCCGGCACCGGGACCGAGGTCGGCGTGTGGCTGACCTATGACGGTCGCCCGGTGACCGACACCACCTCTGTCGAGCTGGTGTTCTCGCGGGTGAGCGACGGCACCATCCTGCGCTTCCCGGCGGCGCCGAGCGGGTCTGATGGCCGATACGTGGCCCAGGTCCTGCTTCCCGCGGGCGGTTACTGGACCATCGCCACCGACGTCCAGACTCCCGACGGCTCCTACAGCATGCCGCTGGAAACGCGCCAGGTGGCGCCGCTCCCCGCCGGTCCGGGAACGGGAACCCCGGTCAACACGTCGGCCCCGGTCACGATCCCGATCTGGCTGGCTGGCACGTTGGTGCTTGCCATGCTGGCCGGGGTCATCGGCATCGCGACCCTGGGACTGAGGCACCCCGCGACCGCCTGATCGAATCGGGGGAAGGGCTGAAACTCGCCCGCGGCCTCCTAGAGGTCGCGGGCGAGCATGTCGTCGAGGGTCTCCCGCCGCCGGCTGAGCGACAGCTCCCCGTGGTCGAGCACCGCCTCCGCGGGACGCGGTCGCCCGTTGTAGACCGATGCCATGGCGGCGCCATAGGCGCCGACTTGACCGATGACCAGGAGGGCGCCGGTCCCGGTAAGCGCGAGTTCAGCGGCCGATAACCAGCGGCCGATATCGTGGGCCACGATGTCCCCAGCCTCGCAAACCGGTCCGGCGAGGTGCACGGGGCCATGTCCCGTTCCAGTGGTGGTTGTCAGCGCTTGTCCCGGTTCGAGGAGTGTCACCGGGTGGTCGGCGCCGTAGAGGATCGGTCGGATCAGCTCCGCCATGCCGGCATCAGCCACCAGGTAGGTGAGCGCGGCCTCGGGCCGCGGCTGGACGCGGACCACCCGGGTCACGAGCCACCCCGCGTCGCCAATCAGGCTGCGCCCGGGCTCGAGGATCAGGCGCGAGGAGTCGGGCAGATGGGGCCGCACCGCCTCGGCCAGGGCGGTGACGGACAACTCGGTCCCCGCTCCCCCTCCCAGGTTGATACGTCTCGTGCCAGCGCGGCTGGCCGCCTCGGCCAGCTGTTCGGCGAGGACGGCGAACGTGCCGGTGTCATCGATTGCCGACCCGACGTGCGCGCCCACGCTCTCGAGCGTGCGGCCGGCCGCGTGGCATCGGTCCAGGGCCTGGTCCAGATCGGTCCATCCAATGCCGAACTTGCTGTCGCCCGCACCGGTGGCCAGATGGGCATGGGTGGCGGGTGACAGGCCCGGGTTCAGGCGCAGGCCGATCCGGGGCGCGCCGAGGACGAGCAGTGCATCCAGCTCCTCGAGCGACTCCGCGTTGAGGAGAGCGCCGGCCTGGACCGCCGCCGCGTGGTCGGCATCGGTCTTGCCCACCCCGTTCATGACCAGCCGCTTGGGTGGGCAGCCTGCACGCTGGGCCAGCGCCAGCTCGGTGGCGGTCACGACCTCGCAGCCCCCGCCATTGGCCACCAGCCGGCGGAGGATCCGCGGATCGGGGTTGGCCTTCACGGCATAGGCGATCAGGGCGCCAGGGAACGCGGCCTGGTATTCGGCCAGGTGGTCCGCCGCGGCGTCGACATCGGTGACGTACAACGGCGTGCCCCAGCGGGCCGCCGCGTCCCGCAACGCGTCCCCGGGGAGCGTCAGGCGGGCTGCTCCGCGTCGACCGGGACGGCCGTGGTGCCCGCCCCGGCGCGCGAAACGGGCGATGCGGGTTTGCCCTTGAAGGAGGCCCGGTAGCGCTCGACCACGCCGGCGCCACCGCGCTCGCTGAACCAGGCAGCGGCCTTGGCGCCGGCGGCCCGAGCCTCGTCGTACCGGTCCTCGAGATACGCGGCGTACTCCAGGCCGACCAGCCCGGCGTCCAGGTTGAATTCCAGGGCCTGGTACGCAGAAATCGTTTTGGGGTAGGTCGCGTTGGCTTCGTCCCAGCGTCCGGCAGCGGCAGCCGCCGCGGCCTGGAGGTGGAGACGAACCGCGAGAGCAAAGGCAGACGCCCGAAGCGCGCTGACCCTCTCCGCGACGTCTTTCAGCGCCGCCTGGTTTCCGAGGTGCCCCGCGGCCTTTGCGGCCGTCGCCGCCAGGAACATGTCCTGGCTACCCCCTTGGGGGGCCGTCTCGATCCGCCGCAGGCTCTCGGCCGCATCTCCCAGGAGGAGCAACGTCAGGGTGATCTCGACTTCCAGGCCGGCCCGCTGCGGAACGGTGTCGATCGACTGGAGCGCAGCCATCGCGTCAGCGAGGGCTGCCCGACTGGAAGACGGGTCACCGCGCAAGGCCAGCAGCTGGGCACGGTAGGCCGAAGCGAAGCCGAGCTGGATGATCTGGGCGTACTCGAACTGCTCGGACGAGTCGACCTCCGCCCGATCCCAGTCGCCGATGGCGATGAGCGTTGCCAGCCGATGGGTGAGGAACTGCCCCAGCCAGCCGATGTGCCCGAACTTCCGCGCCAGCTCGATCGCCCCATCCACCAGCTCGACCATTTCCGAGGCCTTGACGTCCTCGACGGTCGTGGACTGCAGGTTGTTCCGTGCCCGCAGCGCGGACCACCAGTGGCCGTTTCGATCGGCCAGCGCGATGGCGCCGCGGAGCATCGCCTCAGCTTCGTCGACGCGGTGGAAGTGAGCGATAGACGGGCCGCGGGTGACGAGCGCTTCGACAATGACCTCCGTCTCCCGCGCGCCAGCGGCGGCGCGGAGCGCCTTGTCGGCCATCTCGACGGCCTCCGCGTCTCGGTCGGTCAGCATGTAGACGCGGGCCAGCTCGGCGAACGCGGCGGCCGCACCCGGCTCATCCTCGGACAGCCCGGCCACCAGGGGCTCCAGCAGCGCCACCGCCTCCGTGCCGCGTCCGTAGTTGACGTTGAACTTGGCTGCCATGGTCAGGGCTCGGGTGGCCGCCGGACGGTCCCCCAGCTCCTCCGCGAGCCTCGCCGAGGTGCGGGCGTATTCCACCGATTGCGCGTCCGCCGTGCTGTCCGCGGAAACCGCAGCAGCCAGGTAGAGGGCGACCTGCTCGGCCGGATCGGTGGTGATGGTCAGGGCATCCTGGAGGTGGCGCAGCGCCACCGCATGGGAATGGAGGGCTGTGGCGCGGTCGGCGGCCGCGCGCAGCGCGATGCGCGCCTGCACCGCCAGGGCATCGGCCTCCGGCCCGGCAGGGGTCGCCCGATAAGCCTCCAGGTAGTGGCTGGCCAGCACTCCGGCCAGCTCGTCGTCTCCCAGCGCCTCGAAGTACCTGGCCGCGCCCAGATGCTTGGCCCGTCGATCCTTCTTCGACAGGGTTTCATAGGCGATCTCGCGCACGATGGCCTGCACGAACCGATGCTGGCCCCGCTCCGGCGAGCGGGGGTCGTCGTCGCGGATCAGGAGCTCGCGCTTGACGAGCCGATCGAGGGCGGCAGCGAGTGGGGCCTCATCGATTCCGGTAACCCCTGACAGCGCGGCTGTCGTGAAGCTCTGGCCCAGGACCGCGGCGTCGGCCAGCACGGCCCGGTCTTCCGGCACGTTGGCGTCGATCCGCGCCGCGACCAGGGCCTGGAGGGTTTCTGGGACGGCCAGCCGATCGATTGGCCCGGCCAGGGCGTACCCGTCGCCGTCGGGCACGAGCTGACTGCGGTCGATGAGCATGCGTACGGTCTCGACCGCGTAGAGCGGGACGCCCTCCGCCCGTTCCAGGATGGTGCGCACCGCGTCCTCAGGCAGCCCTGGGACAAGCCCATACAGGAGCTCGCGCATCGGTTCGTCGCCGAGCGCCTCGAGGGTCAGGGTGGTGGCGTTCTTGACGGTGGCCCCGCCCCACGCCGGGTAGCGCTCGAACAAGTCCGGCCGGGTCATGGCCACGACGTAGATGGGATGCTCGCGCGACCAGGCGAGGACGTGCTCGATGAACTCGAGGAGGGCGGTGTCGGCCCAGTGCAGGTCCTTGAAGACCAGGATGACCGGATCGCGATCAGCGATTCGCTCGAAGAACGTCCGCCAGGCGGCAAACAGCTCCTCCCGCCGGCCGCCTGGCATGTCCTCCAGGCCCAGCAGGCCCGCCAGGCGAGCCTCGACCCATTTGCGTTCCTCGGCATCGGTCAGCCATTCGGCAGCGGTGGCGGCCAGCTTGGCTCTTGCGGTGTCCGCGTCATCCGTCTCGGCGATGCCGGCCCGCTCGCGGATCATCTCGGCCAGGGCCCAGAAGCTGATCCCCTCCCCGTAAGACGGGGAGCGACCGGCGTGCCAGTACGCGGTGAGGGTCACGCCGTCGATGTACTTCTCGAACTCCCAGCCCAGCCGGCTCTTCCCGATCCCCGCCTGGCCGACCAGGGTCACCAGGCGCGGCTTGCGCTCACGGACCGTGGCGTGGAACAGGTCCTTGAGGAGCTGCAGCTCCTCGTCGCGGCCCACGAACGGGGGCTCCAGCGCGGCACGGCGGCCTGCTCCGCCTCGCATGCCGATGATGCGGACGGCTCGCCAGGCGGCGACGGGGGCCGTCTTGCCCCTGAGCAGCTGCTCCCCGGCCTCCTCGTAGCCGATGGCGCCCGAGGTGGCGCGGTAGGTGGACTCCCCGACCAGCACGGTGCCGGGCGGCGCGGCACCCTGCAGGCGGGAGGCGGTGTTCACCAGGTCCCCGGCGACCATCCCCTGGCCGCTGGCCCCGATCGTCGCGGCGGCTTCGCCGGTCAGGACCGCGGCTCGGAGCTGGAGGGACTGCCCGGCATCGGTCATGCCGCCAACTGCCGTGACGAGGTCCAGCGCGGCGCGCACCGCCCGTTCCGCATCGTCTTCGTGGGCGGTGGGCACGCCCCATACCGCCATCACCGCATCGCCGATGAACTTCTCGATGGTGCCGCCGTATCGGCCGATCAGGTCGGAGGCGATGTCGAAGTAGCGCGACAGCAGGTCACGGGACTCTTCGGGGTCACGGTCCTCGGCAAGGGTGGTGGATCCCACCAGGTCCGCGAAGAGGACCGATACCAGCCGACGCTCGGCGCCGGCTGCCAGGGCACCAGACTGGACAACTGGCGAGGGCTGGGTCGCGGAGGGCGCCGTTGCGGTCTCGTCCGACAGCGCCGTTCCGCATTCGCCGCAGAACTTGGTTCCCGGCGGGTTGGCCGTGCCGCAGCTTGGGCAGGCGGCCGACAGGCGCGTGCCGCACTCGCCGCAGAACTTGCGGCCAGCTTCGTTGGACGTTCCGCAGCTAGGACAGTTCACGATGGGCATCCAGGGCACACGTACGTGGGATTCGCACTGTAGCGCGCAGGCGCAACGGCGGGTAGGTGGCTAGATGCCCGCGAACAGGCTCGTTTCGGCCAATCCGTCGGGGGGCGGAGCGCCGTCCCATTCGCGCAGGACGTAGACCTCCAGCCCCAGGGCTGCGGCCTGCAGGTCCTCGGGCAGCTCGAGCGCCCAACCCAGGTCCTGGCGTTGGGTCCGGTGACAGGCCATGGCCGCGCGCTTGGCGGGGAGCCAGCCGCTGACATCGACGTGGGCGGTGAGTGCCGACTCGGGCGTGCCAAACCCCTCAGCCTGCTTGCCAGCCGCCAGCGCTTCGCCGACCTGGCGCAGGGCCTCGACATCGACGGGGTACAGGTCCGCGAAGTCGCGGCCGGCAGCCAGGCGGAGCACCTCCTCTTCGAAATTCCACGGCAGGGCGATGCCACGCGCGTTCATGGCCACCATCAGCCCCAGCCAACGCTCCCGGCTGAACGCGGTTTCGTATCGCTTGCGGATCCGATGCGGCGGCCCGGCGTCGGGATACCGATCCGGGTCGGCCGCCGCCGCATGAGCCGCGGTGGCCAGCCGGTGGGCCTGGATGTGATCGGGGTGCCCGTATCCGCCGCGCTCGTTGTAGTGGACCAGGACCGATGGGCGGACGGTGCGGATGAACCGGACCGTGCCCTCGACCACCGTGTCGAGGTCCGTCCGCCAGAAGCTCTCTGGGTGCTCGTTGGGCGGGGTGCCCATCATCCCGCTGTCCCGGTAGCCGAGCAGGTGCTCCTGAAGGATCCCGCCCGATTCGGATGCCGCCGCCCCGAGGGCCGCCAGCGAGCAGCGCAGCTCGGCCTCGCGGATCTCCCGCAGCCGCGGCTGAGCCTCGACCGGGTCGAGGTCCGGATCGTGGATCTCCCCCTCCTCCCCGCCGGTGCATACCACCAGGTCCACGCGGCGCCCCTCGGCCACGGCCCGCGCGATCGTCCCGCCGGTGGACATCACCTCGTCGTCGGGGTGGGCGTGGACGAGCATCAGGCCACCGCTCGGGCCGGAATCCGTCACGCCCGAGCCACCTCGGTCGTCGCTTCGGGCTCGCGGAGCGGCAGGCCGTCGAGTGCCTGCCGGGTGGCGTCATACCCACGTCGGCGGGGGGCTTCCACGTTGTCGAACCGGATCCAGCTGATCCCGCGCAGGTTGGGCACGATGAGCAGGTCGGCCCGGGCATCGACCACCGGGACCGTGATCCGAGCCGCGAGCAGGGCCGCGTAGCGGCGCGCGCCAAGCTGGTCTCCGCGAACGCCTGTCCCGAGCACGCGCGCGCCGGCACGCAACGACCATGCGACCGGCGACTTGGCAAACCAGGCCGGCTTGGGGGCGATGACCTGGACACCCACGACCGGATCCGTCGACCAGGCGCGCGTCTGCGAGATGGGAACCGGCTCCCACACCCCGGCATCGGCCCATATGGCCTCGCCGTCGATGATCGGGGCGAAGACGACCGAGAACGCGCAGCTGCGGATCAGCGCGTCGGCCACCGGCCCCCGCGTGATGAGCTCCTGGCGGCCTGTGACCAGGTCGTAGGTTGCGGCCGCGAACGGGATGGGCAGGTCCTCGATGAGCGGGTTGCCCACCTCGGCCACGACCTGTTCCATGAGCGGCCGATGGTCGAACAGTGCCAGTCGCGCGGGGCGACGGGCCATGCGCCACGGATCGAACTGCGCGGCCATGGCCACCATGCGGTCGGCGGTCAGGCCGGCGGCAAGCCCGGCCCCGATGACCGACCCCATGGAGGTGCCGACGATGCGCCCGGGAACGAGGCCGCGCTCGGCCAGCGCCTCGGCCACGCCGAGGTGCGCGAACCCGCGGGCGCCTCCCCCGCCCAGCGCCAGGCTGAAGCCCGACGCCAGATCCACGGGGAGCGGCGGAGTGGATCGGCTCATGGACCTCATCGGTTCATCGGCTCATGCATCGGCTCATGCGCTCTCGTGCTCGCCGCAGGCGCACAGGGATCGGAGCTTGGTGTAGGTGAACAGGCCGGTGTCATGGCCGTCGGCCCAGATCGGAGCCAGGGCGTATCGGCCTATCCATTTCACGCGCTCCATGGTCACCGCCTCCGGCGGGAAGACCGTTTCCAGGGTCACGACGCCGGGCAGGTTGCCCTCCCCCGCGCACAACGCGCATGGGCACGCGCGGCGCAGCTCGGTCCAGCCCCACACCCCCAGGTGGCCGTCGTCCCAGCGGATGCGCATCACGCGTGCCGTCTCGTCCAGCTCGACCCCGATGGGGTTGACGATGTCGCTGATCACGGCTTCCAGTACTCCCACACGCCACGAAACTCGCCGCCGCTGGACCTCAAGTCCTGGGTCAGGCGCACCACCGAGGATCCGCTTCGGAGGTCCCACAGGTACAGGTCCTGGGCGGCTCCACCACCGGCCAGGGCGGTGGTCAGGGTAAAGACCACGTTGTTCTGCTGCGCCGACCAGCGGAGGTGGCTGACCAGGCCCGCGACCGTGATCGATGCCCGCGCCTCGTTGGCCAGGCCCCGGAGGGTGAGCGTGGTCGAGTTCCCCGATGCGACGAGCTCCACCCGAAGCAGACCATTGGGCGACCACAGGACCGGCTCGCGGCTCGTCGTGCTTGCCGTGCCCGTCGCTGGATCGAAGGTGTAGATCGCGGGCGCACCCAGGATCCAGACCACGACGCGACCGTCGTTGAGGACGTAGAGCCGGTTGAACCCTCCATCGTCCGCGAACTGGGCCTCCTGGACCGCCGACTGCTGGAACGTGACCGGGTGGGGATAGGTCCAGGTCGCCAGCGAGGTGACCACGCCGGTGGTCATGTCGATGCTGAGAAGCTCGGCCCGATCGTTCGAGCCGGCCAGCGTGGCTCGCACCCCGTACGCCGTGACCGAATCCGCCGCGAAGGCCACTCCATCGAACCCGTCGCCCACATCACTGGCTGAGACGCCGGGGTTGACGGCCACCGGATCGCCCTCGACCAGGGCGATCCCCCAGGCTCCGTTGGGTGCCCAGGCGTAGCGGTCGATGCCGCGGTCATCTCGGGCCAGCGCATCCGGGGTGTCCTGGACCGCAAAGTCGTGCGAGAACAGGTGGACGGGCCCCGATTCGGAGATCCGCTGCATGAAGACGATCTCCAACGGCGCGAATGCCGGGGTCGGGGCGGCGCTGGGACTGGGTTCGGGGGTCGGGGTCCCCTCAGGGGTGGGGCGCGGCGAGGGGGTCGGCCGCGGCGTCATGGCCGACGTGGGTTCGGGGGTTGGCGTCCCAAATGCGGTCAGCGCGCCGTCGGTGGTCGAGAAGATCAGGGCCAGCAGCACGATCAGCATGCCAGCCAGGGCCAAGACCAGACCGATCAGCCACGGAACGGCCTGTTCGGCGGTCGTCGGGCGACGCCGGTTGCCGTCGAGCTTGACGTCCCAGGGCTCCTCCATTTCGCCTGCCTGCCCCTCGATCCCGCTCATCCGCCGCCGTCCCGTCTCACCGGCCCGAGCCTCTCATCGGCCGCCCGATCCTGCAAACCGACGCGCCGCGCGAGAGGCGAGGCCCACCATGGCGTGGTATCGCAGGCCAACCACCACGATCCCCAGCACCACCAGGCCCGTGCCCAGCAGCAGGCGCCATTCGAGCACCTCGTTGAGCAGGACCACGCCAATCCCGACGCCGACCACCGGGAAGACGTACGTGACCATGGTCGAGACCGTGGCCCCCATGTGGGTGAGCAGGTAGAAGTACAGCAGGTACGCCACGAACGATCCGAGCAGGCCCAGCCACAGGACTGCGCCGATGGTCGCGGGCTGGGTGGGGAGCACCGGCCCACCGTCAACGGCAAAGGCGACGATCCACAGGTACAAGGCCGCGAAGATCAGGGTGCCGGCAGCCACCACGTATCGGTTCGTGCTCTGGATGCGGGACTTGGCGTAGCTGGCACCGATGGCGTAGCACAGGGAGGCCAGCGCCACGGCCAAGGCTCCCCCGATGGCCGCCGGGCCGGGGTTGAAGGCGAACTCGCGGCTGGCCAGCACGACCGCGCCGGCGAAGCCGGCCAGCACGCCCAGGACCCGCAACACCGACCAGGTCTCGGTTCGGAGCAGAAGCCCGGCGATCAGCAGCGAGAAGATCGGGACCAGCGAATTGAGGACCGCCGCCGTCCCGGAGTCGATGTACTGCTCACCCCAGCTGATCAGGAAGATGGGGAGCCCGGCGTTCACGGCCCCCATCACCGCCAGATGGCCGATCTGCCGCCGATTCGGCCAGGCCGGGCGGGTGAAGACCAGGAAGACCAGCATCCCGATCGCGCCCAGCGTCATCCGCTCCGCCACCAGGGTGGCGGGCGGCAGCTCCTCCACCGCGACCTTGATCCATGCGAACGATGAGCCCCACAGCGTGCCCAGTAAGATGAAGGCCGCCGGCAAGAGCCAGCGGCCTGGGCCCACCTCGGAAGGTGGTTCAGGGGCCGTCATGACACACTCATCTGCGCATGGAGCCTAGCAGAGCAACGAGCCGATGACGATTCGGGTGGCAGCCTGTCAGATCGACCCCCAGCTGGGCGAGGTCGACCGCAACCTCGAGCACATCGAGCGCTCGGTGGCGGAGGCCGCGGCGACTGGCGCGCAGCTCGTCGTCCTTCCCGAGGCCGCCGTCACCGGGTACGTCTTCGAGAACCTCGATGAGGCCCTGACCGTTGCCCAGCGGGCTGGAGCCGTGGCCGAGCAACGGCTCGCCGACGCCGCGGTGAGAGAAAGGGTGACGCTCATCGTCGGCACCCTGGAGGCCGAGGGGCGCGAGGTCTTCAACACGGCGCTCATCTTGGCCCCGGATGGACGGCGCTTCCGCTACCGGAAGACGCATCTCCCCTACCTGGGGGTCGACCGCTTCGCCACGCCAGGACCCGACGCGCCCGAGGTCTACGACCTGGCCGGGATGCGAGTCGGGGTCCTGATCTGCTACGACCTCCGCTTCCCGGAGGCAGCGCGGATCTGTGCGTTGGAGGGTGCCGACCTGGTGGCGTTGCCCACCAACTGGCCGGTCGGTGTCGAGTTCCACCCCGGCATCTTCGCCCCCGCCCGCGCGGCGGAGAACCACGTTTACCTGCTCGCCTGCGACCGGGTGGGGGAGGAGCGTGGCACGACGTTCATCGGTCGCTCCATGCTGCTCGACTACAACGGCCGGGAGGTGGCGCTGGCCAGCGACACGGCTGAGGAGATCCTGGTGGGCGAGGTCGACCCGGACTTGGCGCGCCAGACACATCAACGGCGCATCGTGGGCGAGCACGAGTGGGACACGATCAACGACCGCCGCCCCGGCCTGTACGGCCGTCTCCTGCAGCCCGGTCGCGACCGACTCCACCCGTCGAGCGCGGACCTGTATTCGGGAGACGCGGACTAGGTCGGCCGACCAGGGGGCGCCGGACCTGAACCTATGACTGTCACGGATCGGCGACGTCTGGGCGATCTGGAAGCGGCGGTCCGGGGGCTGTACCGGCGCAATCGACAGCAGGGGCATGCGGCATGGTGCGACCGCGACTATGACTTCGTCTGTCCGTCGGTAGAACGGTACCCATTCCAGTGGTTCTGGGACTCGTGCTTCCACGCCGTCGTCCTCAGCCGGCTTGACCCGGAGCGGGCGGCAGCCGAGCTTCGAACCCTGCTCGCCAATCAGCATCCGGATGGCTTCCTGTCCCACGTCACGTTCTGGCAGCGGGAAGGTCATGAGGGCGCCCTGGCGGACTACATGATCCGCTGGCGCTCCCCGTGGCTGTCGGACTCCATGCAGCCGCCGATCCTGGCCGAGGCAACAGCGGCGGTCGCGAACCGAGGCGGCGGCCCGCGGTTCCTGAAGGAGGTATTGCCGGCGGTCCGAGCTTTCTACGATTGGTGCCATAGCGTGCGGGACGCCGATGGTGACGGGCTCATCGTCGTCCTTGAGCCTCACGAGACCGGCATGGACCAGTCGCCGAGCTTCGACGCCTACCTTGGCATCGAAACGGGCACTCCGGAGGCATTCGCGGCTGCTTGGCGGTCGGTGGCCCTCAAGCACGGGGAGGCTGAGCGGCGCCGACCCGGGCGAATCAATCCAGCCAACCGGTTCGTGGTCGCCGACGTTCTCGTTAATACACTGTACGCAGAGAATCAGAAGGTCCTGGCCGATCTGTACGCCCAGGTCGGGGATA
This sequence comes from Candidatus Limnocylindria bacterium, assembly GCA_044866355.1. Lineage (GTDB taxonomy): Bacteria > Chloroflexota > Limnocylindria > QHBO01 > QHBO01 > DASTEQ01. The sequence continues at coordinate 12,047 of JBIOTW010000108.1, forward strand.
AGGTCAGCGCCGCCGAGCTCCGGTCACGAGGCGATCGGACGGCGGCCGCGGTCCTCGCGCGCTGCTGGGTGGCCGAAGATGCCGACTTTCACGCGTTGGTCGGTGAGACGGGGGCGCCCCTTCCCGGGGGGACTATCGCGGGCCTGCTGCCGATCCTGCTCGCCAATACGCCGAGCCCGATCGTCGACGGCGTCGCCGCCCGACTAACAAACCGCGAGGAATTCGGAGCCGCGTTCCCGGTGCCCAGCGTGTCGCGGAGGCATCCCGCGTTCCGACCCAGCCCGCTGCACGACCTGCTTTGGCGCGGACCGACCTGGATCAACACGAACTGGTACCTCACGAGGGGACTCCGGCGTCATGGGCACCTGGCACTGGCACAACGGATCGAGGACGCAAGCGTGGCCCTGGTGGAACGCTCGGGATTCCGGGAGTACTACAACCCCGACACCGGAGCAGGCCACGGAGCCCGTGGGTTCGCCTGGTCCGCTCTGGCCCTGGAGATGCTGGCCGGCCGCCTGGAAGGCGACGCCCTGGACTAGCCCTTGACCGAGCCTCCCACGATGCCGCGCACGAAGTAACGCTGGAGGCTGAAGAAGACGACGAGCGGGATGATCATGGACAGGAATGCCGCCGCGCCAAGGAACTCCGAACCGCCGCCGATGGAGGTCACCAGATTGGCGATGCTGACCGGCAGCGGCAGGTTGTCCGGATTCACAAGGCCGATGTAGATGAGCGACACCAGCAAGTCGTTCCACACGAACAGGAACTGGAAGATGGCCAGGGCAGCGATGGCGGGCACCGTCATCGGGAGCGCCAGGCGGAAGAAGGCCGTGACCGGGCTGGCCCCGTCGATGTACGCCGACTCGAATACCTCCCGCGGCAGCGAGCCCATGAAGTTGCGGAGGAGGTAGACAGCGAAGGGCAGGCCGTAGCCGGTGTGGGCCAGCCATACCGCCAGGAACGTCCCGGCGATACCCCAGGTGGCGAACAGCTGAAGGATGGGAATCAAGGTGGCCTGGAGCGGCACCACCAGCAGCCCAACAACCACGACGAACAGGACGTTTCGACCGGGGAAATCCATCCAGCTGAAGGCGTATGCGGCGAAGGCCGCCACGAAGATGGGGATGACCGTGGATGGAATGCTGATGAACAGGCTGTTGAGGAGGTTCGTGCCGATCCCCTGCTGGGCCAGAACGTGGGCGTAGTTCTCGAACGTGAACTGGTACGGCGGGAAGATCGCCGTCCACCAACCGCTGCTGGTCTGCTCCGCCGCCGGCCGGAACGAGTTCAGAAGCAGGCCCACGGTCGGGATGGCCCAGATGACCATGAGGAGGAGGACGATGGTGTGGAGGCCGATGCGGCCGCGCAGCCGCCCCGCCCAGCTCAGCCGGCTGGCCTCGGCGGCCGGGGCGACCGCGCTCATCGGACCGCCTCCTGCGCTCGGAACCGGCTGATGTTGAACAGCATGATCGGCACGATGGCCAGCAACAGGATGACGGCAATGGCGCTGGCCCGGCCGTACTGGCCGAAGCTGAACATCTGCTTGTACATCAAGTTGGCGATGACCTCGGTGTTGAGGTTGCCATTGGTCATCGTGTAGACGATGTCGAACGCCTTGAGGGCGGTGATGATCATCGTCGTCGAGACGACCACGAGTGTTGGCACCAGCAGCGGGAACATGATGCGGCGGAAGACCTGCCACTCATTGGCGCCGTCGACGCGGGCCGCCTCCAGCAGCTCGGGGTTGATGCCCTTGAGCGCGGCCGAGATGATGACCATGCCGAACCCGGTCCACATCCAGGCCATGACGATGATGATCATGAGCGTGTTCAGGCGGAAGTCCTGGACCTGAATCCAGGCGATCGGGCCCAGCCCGAAGACGCCGAAGGCGGCGTTCAGGGTGCCCGTCTGCTCGGCCCCCGGCGGCCGATACTGATACATGAACAGCCAGATCACGCCCGCCGCCACCATGCTGATCGCGAGCGGCATGAAGATGACGGATTTCGCGACGGTCTCGTAGCGGACGCGGTCGACGAGGACCGCGATCAGCAGGCCCAGGCCCACCACGGCGATGGTCAGGAACACGAGCCACAGGGCGTTGTTCAGGAGGGCCGACAGGGAGCCGTCGTTTCCGAAGAACCAGGCATAGTTGTCCAGCCCGACGAACGCGGAGTCCGCCGCGTCGCGGAGGCTGCGGTAGATCGTCCCGATGGTCGGGTAGACGAGGAACAGGCCGAGGAAACCGATGGCGGGCGCCACCCACAGCCAGGGCCGGATCCTGGGCTTCCACCGTCCGGGAACCACGCGCAGGACCTGCTCGGTGGCCCAGATATAGCCGATCATGACGGCTGGCACGCCGACCACGGCGACCAGGGCGGTGATCAGCTTGTCGGTCATCCCACTCCTCCAAGCCTCGCGGGGTACGGTGAGCCGGGGCGCGGCTGGCGGCCACGCCCCGGCGGATGGAACTAGGTCTGGCTACTGCGCATAGGCATCCGCTCTGACCTCGTCGAGGGCGCTGAGCGCCTGGTCGATCGTCTCCTGGCCAGCGGTCAGGCTCACCATGTGCGACCAGAAGGCCGCGTTCATGGCAGTCGGCATCTGGTCAGACGCGTCGAACACCAGGTCCTGGGCTCCGGTCAGCATGGATCCCATGAGGGCGCTGATGTCGTCCGGGTACGAGGTCGCGTTGCGGTTCGGCGAGAGCGCCCCGCCACGCTGGACCCAGATGTCCTGGGCCTGGGCGGTGACGAGGTAGCGCATCAGCGATTTCGCGGCCTCGGTGTCGTGGAACATGCCGAACAGGTCGCCGGCACCTTCCACTGCGGTCGCGAACTCATCGTTGAAGGCCGGGAACGGGAACGCGTTGTAGTCGGTGCCCGCCGTCGCGTCCGCGAAGGCGCCCAGCCCCGTGATGAAGCTGGCCTGATGGAAGAACTCGCAGCCCGGCGGATCGGTGAACAGCGGGTCGCCCGCCAGGTCGAACTTGGTCGCTACCGCGTTGGTCCCCCCGCCATACGCGTTGTCGACCACGTCCATGTAGGTCTCGAAGGCAGACTGGATCTCGGGATCGGTCCACGCGATCTCGCCCTGCCACCACTGGTTGTACACGTCGGGGCCGGACTGGTGGAGGAGGATCTCCTCGATCCAGTCGGTGGCCGGCCAGCCCGAAGCGTCGCCGGACTCGATGCCAAGGCACCACAGCGCGTCGGCGTCTCCCTGGTTGGCTGCCCCTTGGTCCAGGACCTCGTCCCAGGTCGTGGGCGGGTCGGCGGAGTAGTCATGGAGCGTTGGGTTGTACCAGATGAGGCCCTTCACCGAGGCCTTGATGAAGATGCCGTAGGTCGTGCCGTCGACCATCCCCAGATCGACCAGGGCGGAAGACGTTTCATCCTGGTAGGTGTCGATGTCCAGCACGTCGTCGAGTGGCTTGAGCGCCCCGGCGGCTGCGTACTCGGCCATCTGGCCCGGACCCGGGAGGCCGGCCAGGTCAGGCAGGACTCCGGTCGGAATTCCGGCGGCCAGAATGTCGTTGATCGCTCGGGTGCCCTGGTACTTCACCGTGTTCCCCGTCTCGGCCTCCCACGGCGCGACCATGGCCAGGAACGACTCCTGTTCGGCATCGGTCCAGGTGCCGATCACGGTCACTTCCTGGCCCGACGGGACCTGCGATTCGCCCGGAGCCTGCGAGCCGGCCGGCGATGGCGAACCGGATTGGCACGAGGCCAGCACCAGCACCATGGCCATCAGGGCCGCAAACAGCGCGAACGGTTTCCTGGTCATCTCTCCTCCTCTAGGTGGCGGCTTGACACGCCGTGGATCAGGTCATGAGCGCCTTTTCCGTCTCGGCATTGAACAGGTGGACCTTCTCGTATGGGATGCCCAGGTGGACGTTGTCACCCGGCTTGACCTGCCGGGCGCTGGGGATGATGGCGACGATCTCGTGGCCATCGGCCTTGACGTGGATGAGCTCCTCGTTGCCGAGGAACTCGACCACGTCGACCTGGACCGGGATGGTGAGCACGTCGGCCTGGCCGTCCACGATGTCCAGGTGCTCGGGGCGGAAGCCCACCACGAGGGACGAGCCTGAGGGTCGGCCTGCCGTGATGCGGCCGACGGGTCCTCCCACGGAAAGGGTGAGCTCGCCCAGGCGGAGGCCGGCGTCCATGGGCTGGACGGTGAGGAGGTTCATGGCCGGTGATCCGATGAAGCCGGCGACGAAGACGTTCTCGGGGTGGTCGTACAGCTCACGCGGGGTGCCGACCTGCTGGAGGATGCCGTCGCGGAGGACGGCGATCCGGTCGCCCATGGTCATGGCCTCGACCTGGTCGTGGGTGACGTAGATGGTCGTAGTCCCGATCTGGCGCTGGAGGCGGAGGATCTCGGCCCGGGTCTGCACGCGGAGCTTCGCGTCGAGGTTGGACAGCGGCTCGTCCATCAGGAACACGGCCGGCTCGCGGACGATGGCTCGACCGAGGGCAACGCGCTGTCGCTGGCCGCCTGACAGGGCCCGCGGCTTGCGGTCGAGGAAGCGGTCGAGGCCCAGGATCGCGGCCGCCTGCTTGACCCGCCGATCGATCTCGGTCTTCGGCGTCTTGCGCAACTTGAGTCCGAAGGCGAGGTTGTCGTAGACCGACATGTGGGGGTACAGGGCATAGCTCTGGAAGACCATCGCGATGTCGCGGTCCTTGGGAGGCACATCGTTGACGACCCGGTCGCCGATGAGGACCCGTCCCTGGGAAATCGTCTCGAGGCCCGCGACGCACCGCAGGGCGGTGGTCTTCCCGCACCCCGACGGTCCGACCAGCACCAGGAACTCGCCGTCGGCGATGTCGAGGTCCAGGTCGTAAACCGCGGTTGTGTCCTCGCCGAATCGCTTGAAGACGTGGTCGAGGGTGACGGTCGCCATTTAGGAGTCCCCGAGCGGGGTGGACGTCGATTATCTCCCGCCAGACGCGTCGCTGACTACCCCATCCAACGAGCGTCAAGGGACGCGTCAGTCGGGCGCGTCAGTCGGGCCCGTCAGTGGGTCGCGTCAGTCCGATGCGTCAGTCCGATGCGTCAGTCCGACACGGCCCACATGATGAAGCCGGTCACGAAGAACCCGGTGAGGAGTCCCACGAAGGCGGCCGCCCCGAACGGGCCCTCCCCCTCAACGGTCGGGAACAGAGTGTTGATGACCGCCAGGCCGATGACCATGTAGCCCAGCCACAGCACGCTCAGCACCACCGCCAGGATCACCTTGCGGGAGCGCGTCCAGAACGGGGTTCGGGTCATGCGGGCCGCATCCTACTCGTCCTCGCCGGTGCCCGACTGCTCACGGATGGTGGCCACGATCCCCGCGTCGGCGAGGGTGGTCACATCGCCCAGGACCCGTTGCTCGGCGATGTCGCGCAGCAGGCGTCGCATGATCTTGCCGGAGCGGGTCTTCGGCAGGTCGGGCGTGAAGAGCACCTGCTTGGGCCGAGCCAGCTTGCCGATGACGGTGGCCACGTGCTCGCGCAGCTCATCGGCCAGCTCGTCAGACGCCTCGGATCCGGCGCGGAGGATCACGTAGCTGAAGATGGCCTGGCCGGTGATCGGGTCCGAGCGGCCCACGACCGCGGCCTCGGCCACGGCCGGATGGGAGACGAGGGCCGACTCCACCTCGGTGGTGCTGATCCGGTGGCCGCTCACGTTCATGACGTCGTCCACCCGGCCCAGCAGCCAGTAGTAGCCCTCCGTGTCGCGCTTGCAGCCGTCGCCGGCGAAGTAGCGCCCCGGATAGCGAGTCCAGTACGTCTGGCGGTAGCGCTCCGGATCGCCGTAGATGCCGCGCAGCATGGCCGGCCACGGTCGGTCCAGGACCAGGTAGCCGCCACCGCCCAGGGCGACGCTCTCCCCGGCCTCGTTGACCACGTCCGCCTTCACCCCGGGAAACGGATGGGTGGCGCTACCCGGCTTGAGGGTCGTGATCCCGGGCAGGGGCGTGATGAGGATCATCCCCGTCTCGGTCTGCCACCAGGTGTCCACGATCGGGCACCGTCCGCCCCCGATGTGCTGCCAGTACCAGGCCCAGGCTTCGGGGTTGATCGGCTCTCCCACGCTGCCCAGCAGGCGCAGCGCGGACAGGTCGTCGTGCTCGAAGGCGGCCGCGCCGTACTTCATCAGGGCGCGGATCGCGGTGGGGGCGGTGTACAGGATGGTGACGCCGTGGCGGGCCGCGATCTGGGCCCATCGGTCCTTGTCCGGGAAGTCGATGGCGCCCTCGTAGATGACCCCGGTCGTGGCGTTGGCCAGGGGTCCGTACACGATGTACGAATGGCCGGTCACCCAACCGATGTCGGCCATGCACCAGTACACGTCGTCGGGCTGGATGTCGAAGATGTACCGATGGGTGGTGGCCGTCCCGACCAGGTAGCCCGCCGTGGTGTGCATGATCCCCTTCGGCTTGGCCGTGGTGCCGCTGGTGTACAGCAGGTACAGCAGGTCCTCGGCGTCCATGACCTCCGGCTCGGCCGTCGTCGGCTGGCGGGCGACCAGGTCGTGGTACCAGTGGTCCCGACCGTCGGTCCAGGCCACGTCCTGCCCGGTGCGGCGCACCACGATGCAGTGCTGGACCGATGGCGAGCGACCCATGGCATCGTCCGCGTTGTCCTTGAGCGGAACCGTGGCGCCCTTGCGATAGCCACCGTCGGCGGTGATCACCATCGTGCATTGGGCGTCGTCCAGGCGGCCGGCCAGCGCATCGGCCGAGAAGCCGCCGAACACCACGTTGTGCGGAGCGCCGATCCGGGCGCAGGCCAGCATGGCCACCGGCAGCTCGGGGATCATCGGCATGTAGATCGCCACCGGGTCGCCCTTGCGCACACCCAGCTCGCGCAGGGCATTGGCCATCTGGCACGTCTCGGCCAGCAGCTGGGCGTAGGTGATGGTGCGCTGCTCCCCGGGCTCTCCCTCCCAGTGGTACGCGACCTTGTCCCCCAGCCCGTTGGCCACGTGGCGGTCGAGGCAGTTGACGCTGATGTTCAGCTTGCCCCCCACGAACCACTGGGCGAACGGCGGTTCCCACTCGACGACCTTGGTCCACGGCTCGATCCAGTCGATCCGGCGCGACTCCTCGGCCCAGAACGCCTCGAAGCCATCGTCGCTGGCGGTCCGGGCGTAGATCTCCGGGTCGTTGGCGATGGCGCGCGCGGCGAAATCGGGCGGCGGCGGGAAGGTGCGGTCCTCGACGAGGAGGTTCTCGATGGTCGCGGCGTCGGCCGGGGGCTGGGTCGTGGACATCGGGACGGGCGCTCCTGTTCGGGGCCGACCGGGGCAGGTTACGGGGCCTGTGGGCCGGATTCTAGCCGCCGCGGGTGCCGGGCCGAACACGAAGGAACAAGAGGGCATCGCGTCCCAGGGGGATCCCGGCGCGAATCGCCGCCCACGCTTCACGAGACGTGCCCGGCACTGTGCGTGCGAAGAGCTCAACGAACGGAGCGAGGCGGGCATGGTTGGTGCGTGTGTCGGCGACCGCGAACACGAAATCGACCTTTCGCTGGAGTCGCTCGGCAAGGGCTTGTCGCTTGAGCTGTCCGGAGCGGAGCTGCGCCTGCACGTCGACCAGAAGTCGTTCAATTTCGACGTGGAGGACTCCCTCGGGCGAGGACAGCACGATGTCGGCGGCGCGCGGATCACCGATTGCCACTGGAACCTCCAGTTGGGGCTTCCAGCCAGTGTGAGCAGACGTCACGATGGCCTGGGCCAGGGCCAGCTGCCCGGAGTCACGGAGCCGTACGGACGCGACGGGATAGAGCCGCCATCCGAGCTCGTGTCCGGTGGCCGCGACCATGCGGCACCGAGCGTCCAGTGAGACGGATCCGCTCCCACGCTCCGCCCGGCTCACACGCTGCTGTGAAACGCCGGCAAGGGCGCCCAACTGCCGCTGAGTCAGCCCAGCTGTGACACGCGCCAGCCGAAGCTCCTGACCAAATCGGACGGCCAACCATCGGGCGCGTGAGGCGCCTGCGTCGCGGCGACGCGATCGGAATGTCGTCATGGCACGAGTCTCGGGAGGCGCCGGTATTTGCCGGATACCGCTGGCTTACTCGCCCTACGTGTACATCTTCACCCTGCGTAAGGGGACGTCCCCGGAGCGGCGCCCACTCAGCCGCGGTGTGAGTGAATTGACGCGCGAAATCTCGCTTTCGACGGCAAATCGGGCCGACACGGCGGGCGAGGCGTCCATGTACACGCCCAGCGCGTATGGTGGCGGTCCTGTGGAGGGCCGCGATCGGTCGCTGACGCGTTACCTGTGGGCCGCCCCGGCTACGGCCGTGGGCCTGGTGCTGGCGCTCATCGTGGTGCTCACCGGGGCCCGGGTCCAGGTCGTGGATGGGATCCTCGAGGTCGCCGGCGGCCGCCTGCAGGCGATTCTCTCCCGACTGCCCCGATCGCTGCGGTTCGGCGCCATCACGTTCGGCCACGTGATCGTGGGCGTGGACCGCGCCGAGCTGAATCGCTCGCGGAGGCACGAGCAGGTCCACGTTCGGCAGTACGAGCGCTGGGGAATCCTGTTCTTCCCGCTCTACCTCGGGTCGAGCCTGGGGCAGCTCCTCCGTGGGGGCCAACCCTATCGGGACAACCGCTTCGAGCGCGAGGCCCGTCGGGTGTCGGCTACTGGCTGACCGCCGGTGGACTGACCGCGGGCGGATTCACTGCCGGTGACCGATCGCGGACCGATGAGATGAGCGCGGCGCCCGCGACGTAGGAAGCGGCCATGACGACGAATGCCGGCACGTACCCGACCCCGGCCACGATGGAGCCGATGACGATGGCCCACAGCGCGCCGATCCCGAACGCCGCGGTGAAGTAGATCGAAAACGCCACATCGCGCAACGGACCCACGGCCCGATCGGCCATGAAGGCCTGCAGCACCGGTCCCTCACTGAAGACTGCCGTTCCGAAGGGGAGCAGCAACGGCGCGAGGAACAGCAGGTTGCCACCGGCCACGACCACGGCCAGAATCCCCACCGCCGACAGGAGGTAGTACACGATCAGCGTTCGACGCCGCCCATATCGGTCCGACAGGATGCCGGCCAGGACCGGGCCGACCACCGCGCCAATGAGGAGCAGGGCGTACAGCCACAGGACGGTGGCATCGTCGATCCCCAGCGGACCGCGGAAGTACAGGAGCAGGAACGGGGCCGCGATGTCCAGGCCTCGTCCGCCGGCTGACACGGTGGAGGCGCCCAGGATCCGCATCAGGTCGCCGCGGCCCAGGACCTGACGCACGTGGCCCAGCCAGCTCCCCGAGGCGCGCGCCTCGCGCCGATAGGCCGCGTGGTCCTCCCGGATGAACCACAGGATCAGCACACCGACAAGCAGGGGCGGCAGCCCGAACAGGAGGAGTGTGGTGTTCCAGCCGACGGCCGCCAGCAACGCGCCGCCGATGAACGGCACCAGGATGGTCCCGACGTTGCCGCCCGCGATGTGGGTGCTGATCGCGAACCCGCGCCGCTCGGGTGCATAAGCATCGGCCAGGATGGCGTTGCCCACCGGATGCTGGGGGCTGGCCCCGACCCGCGCCGCGCTGAGGGCCGCCAGCAGCTGGGTGACGGTCGACGCCAGGCCCGCGGCGACTAGGCTGAGCCCGAAAACGGTGTGGCCGACGCCGATGAGCACGGGGCGCGCCACGTATCGGGTCAGCAGCCCGTACGACAGCTGCATTCCGCCCCCGACCGCGGTGGTGACTGCGATGAACAGGCCGATCGCCGCCTCGTCTAGCCCGAACTGGTCGATGACCGCGATGTAGACCAGAGGCATCAGGGCGCTCTGCATGTGGATCAGGGAGTGGGCGAGCGACAGCAGGCCCAGGGTCAGGTTGGGGCGCGCGGCAGCAGCAGCCCTCACTGTCGGGGCATGAGCTCTGGGCCCGGCGATTCGGGCGCACGCAGCACGCCGAGCCCCCAGGCAGCCAGGATCAGGAAGATGGAGGCGAACGCACCGCCGAGGATCAGGCCGGCCGGCGGCCCCGCCAGCTGTGCCACGCCGCCGGCGAACAGCCCGCCCAACGGCCCGGACCCGGCGAACACGGTCACGTACAGGGCCATTACCCTGCCACGCAGCGCATCGGGCACGGCGCGCTGGACGCTGGCGTTGATGGTATTGACCATCAGCATCGAGGACAGCCCCACCAGGGCGATGACCGGATACGCGATCTCCGGCACGCGGACCAGGCCGAGCAGCATTTCGAACGCGACGAACGCGAAGCCGCCGCCCAGGATCAGCCGCAGTCGGGGCCGGGCCTCGCCCATGAAGGCCAGGATCAGGGAGCCGCCCAGGGATCCGATCCCCAGCGCCGCGAAGAGCGCCCCGTACCCCACCTCGTCCATGCCCAGCGTGATGCGCGCGAACAGCGGGAGCAGGGTCTGGAAGTTCATGGCGAAGATGCTCATGCCTCCCAGCAGGACCAGCAGCCAGAACACGTTGGGGGTCTGAACCGCGTAGCGCACGCCCTCGGCCAGGCTCTCGCGGACCGTCGACGGGATGGCGGGCTGGGGCGCGCGCCCGAGGGTGGTGGGGTCGATGAGGAGCAGCATCCCCAGCACCGCGGTGTAGGTCAGGGTGTTGACCCCGAAGGGGAGGTGGATCCCGAACAGCGCGATCGTGACTCCCGCCACCGCCGGCCCGACCACGCGGGCCAGGTTGAACGAGGCGCTGTTGAGGGCGATGGCCTGCAGGAGGTCCTCGCGGGGCACGGTCTCGGCCACGAACGACTGGCGGACCGGCATGTCGAACGCGCTGATGAACCCCATCCCCAGGGCCAGGGCCTGGATGTGCCAGATCTCGACCACGCCCGCGAACGTGAGCCCGAACAGGGTGGCGGCCTGGAGCATGGCCAGCGCCTGGGTGACCAGCAGCAGGCCGCGCTTGTCGAGCCGATCGGCCAGGACCCCGCCAAACGGCGCCAGGAACAGGGCCGGGAGCCACTGGAGGGCGATGACGGTGCCCACCTGGAAGGCCGATCCACCCAGCTCGAGGACGAGCCAGGGCTGGGACACGGTCTGCATCCAGGTCCCCACCAGGCTGACCACCTGGCCGGACCAGTAGAGGCGGAAGTTCCGATGCCGCAGCGCTCCGAAGCCGCGGCCCATTGGCTCAGCTGCCTCCGAACAGGATGTCGCGGATCACCGGCGTGGGCGGTGTGCCGTGGGCCAGGACCGACTCGAGGAACGGGCGGTAGCGGAACGGTGCCCCGTCATCCCGTGCTCGGCGCCGCGCTTCGCGCTCGAAATCGGTCATCTCGGTGTAGCCCAGGAAGTACTCGCACAGCTGGGTGCTCGACAGGCGCGCCCGGTCCCACTTATTGGACGCCTCGGACTCCTCCTGGAAGCCCTGCTCGACCATGAGCTTCATCGCTTCCTGGCGCTCCATCGAGCCGGTGTGGATGGCGATGTCCATCATCGTGTTGGTGATGGCGCGCAGGTAGAACTTCCAGTGGACGAGCATGAGGGCCGGGTCGTCGGCTCCGTAGCCGACGTCCATCATGACCTGGGTCACGTATACCGCCCAACCCTCGGCGAAGACGCCGGACTGGAAGATGGCCCGCACCAGGGACTCGCACCGGTTCGAGTACGCCAGCTGGAGGTAGTGGCCCGGCACCGCCTCGTGGATGGTGAGCAGGCGGAGCATGCGCGAGTTGTCCTCGCGCAGGTACGACTCGCGCTGCTCATCGGTCCAGTCGTCGGGCATGGGGGTGATGGCGAAGAAGCTGGACAGCCCGCGATCCAGGGGCCCGGGCGCGATGAGCATGGCGCCGCCGAACGAACGCAGGAATTCGGGGGTCCACATGATCTCCATCGGCTCTTCGGCAAGACCGATGAGACCCCTGTCGCGGCAGAAGGCCTCGATCCGCGCGTTCTCGGCGCGGCAGAAGTCGAGCAGGTCGTCCGCGGCCGGATGCTCGGCGGCGATGGCATCCAGCACGGCGCGGATCATGGCGTTCGGGTTGTCCGGCATGGGCTCGCTCCCCTTCCAGGCCGGCCACAGCTCCGCGGCCAGGCGCTGCATCTCGGAGCGCACCGCCTCGAAGGCGCCCAGGGCCCGCTGGCGCAGCTCGGACGGCTCCATCTCGACCCGCAGCGCATGCCGGAATTTGTCGCGGTACAGCTGCGCACCCAGGCGGAAATCCCCGGTGGCGGTCGGGGCAAGCTCGTCACGGAGCCAGTTCCCGAACGCGTGGAGCGCGGCCTTGGCCTCGCCGGCGGCGGCCTCCAACTCGGTCCGCAGCTCGGCCTGGACCGCGGGATCCTCGACCTTTGTCGCCTCCGCGACCAATGCGTCGGCCAGGCTGGCCACGCCGGGCAGGCGCTCGATGGCCTTCTCGGTGTGGAATTGGGCCACCGGACGCTCCCCGGGATGGGACAGCGTGGCGCGCGCGTCGTCGATGGCGGCCGGCAGCCCGCGCAACCGCGAAGCCGCGCTGCGAAGCCGGTCGGGAAGGGGCGCGAATGGCCGAGACAGAATCTGGAACAGCCCGTTTCCGAACACGTACACGAAGACCAGCGGGTTCCAGCGCTCTTCCTGGAGCGTTCCCTCGCTGAACTGCATCGCTTCGGCCGCGCCGACCAGGATGCGGTGGTCGATGGCGTCGTCGTGCGACAGGTCGGCCGAATCGATGGCGCGAAGCCGGTCCAACGCCCCCCGGGCGAACGCCAGCCGGGCCTCGCGCCCGGCATCGGTCAGGTCCGGCCAGAGGCCGTCGTACTGGTGGTGTCCGATCTCGGTGGCGTGCACCGGATCCAGGCGGAAGTAGTCCGCCAGGAGCTCGTCAACCAGGGCGCGGAAGTCCATCGATTCCTCGTGAGCGGGAGGGCCACCCATGGTAACGGCGTATCCTCGCCCGGTGCCAACCGCGGACGCCGACGACCTGCGCCGGGCCCGCGAGCTGCTGACGCGCCACCCGTTGGTGGACGGCCACAACGACCTGCCGTGGACCATCCGCAAGCACCGCGCCGCGCCCGGCGATCTCGATATGTATGACCTTCGGCAGGCCGCCCCGCCCCCCGGACAGACCGATCTGCCCCGCCTGCGGGCCGGCGGGGTGGGCGGGCAGTTCTGGAGCGTGTACGTCCCGGGCGAGGGACTGGGCAGCCGGGCACTGCTGCAGCTCGAACAGCTGGACCTGGCCCGGCGCCTCATCCGCCAGTACCCCGACGACCTGGCCCTGTGCCGCAACGCGGACGACGTCGATCGGGCGATGGGCTCGGGGCGCATCGCCTCGCTGCTGGGCATGGAGGGAGGGCACGTGCTGGAGGGCTCGCTGGGTGCCCTGCGCGCCTACTGGGAGCTCGGCGCCCGGTACCTGACCCTGACCCACAACACGACCAACGAGATCGGGGACGCGTCCAGCGGTGAGCGGCGGCACGGCGGCCTGTCCGACTTCGGACGCCAGGTCGTGGCCGAGATGAACCGGCTGGGCATGCTGGT
>JBIOTW010000109.1:0-5256 GCA_044866355.1 Candidatus Limnocylindria bacterium
CCACTTTCCGACCTCGCGGCCCTGGCGTTCGACCGCCCGCGCCATGTCTCGTCGAGCGGGGCGCGATTCGCGCCACGCGCTGGAAGCGCGCTGAGCGGCCTCCTCGGCGACCTGAGCAATCGCGTCCGCCAACGCCTGACCGCGCTGGGCAACCTCGTCCGGTACGTCCTTCCGCGCAATGCGATCCATGAATGCCTCCAGCTCGTCGGTGAACCGAGTTCCGTACGACGTCGTTCCGGCGGATTGGGTCCTGGCGCCCATGGCCCACCTCTGTTTCGGGTTCTGATGGCTCGGGACCAGTATGCCACCGACGATTCGGATACGCCTCGCAGCGGCCTGGCGCCCTGGGAGCCGCCGTCGGTGGTGGCGGAACCGGTTGCCAACCGGCCGCCCGCCGTGCCCGAGCGGCCCCACAGAGCAGGATGCCCAGTCTGACCGGCCCGGTCTGACTGCCCGCTTACCCCGCCTATACTCGCCGCCGTGCCCGTGGAGACGATTCCGTCCGGCTTTCTGACCGTGGGTCAGCCCGTCGCCCAACGGCTCGCGCGCCGGCGGCTGCTGGGCGGCGATGGGCCGGCCACGCTCCTCGTGCACGGCCCACCGGGAGCCGGGAAGGGCACCTTCGTCGACGATCTGCTGGCCACGGCCCTGTGCGAGGCCGCCAATCCAGACGACCGGCCGTGCAACAACTGCTTCGGCTGTCGCCACGCTCGGGACAGGACCCACCCAGACCTCGTGCTGGCCTCGCCCGACCGGTGGCGCGATGAGCGGGGGAGTGGGGAGACCATCGTGGGCACCGCCCGTCGCTGGCTGGTGGACGTCGCCGGAGCACCGATCGTCGGGCGCTGGCGCGTCGTGCTCGTGGAACGGGCCGACACGGCGAACGAGCAGATCCAGAACGCGTTGCTCAAGGCCCTGGAAGAGCCTGGGGATCGCCAGCTGTTCATCCTCGTGGCCGATGATGCCGGCCGCCTCCTGCCGACCATTCGCTCGCGGTGCCAGGCCCTGCGCGTTGCATCGGTTGGGCAGGACGCGTTGACCGAATGGCTCGTCGAGCGAGAGGCGCTTCCCGTCGAGCAGGCCTCGGCCCTGGCGCGCCTGGCCGCGGGCCACGTCGGGCGCGCGAGCGGGTACGCGCGGCAGCCGGCCCTCGTGGAGTGGCGACGGCGCACCCAGCACGAGCTGCTCGGGCTTCTGGAGCGTGGCCGCGCTGACCGGATGGCCGCCGTCCGCGAGCTGCTGGACGACGCGGCGCGCCCGGGGCTGGGTCCAGACGACGCCGACGACCAGCTCAGCGCCGAACCTGGAGCGCGGACGCCGACCGCGATTCAGCGCGCGGGCGCGCTGGCGATCGTGGATGCCTGGGTTGACCTGGCCCGTGACCTGGCCGTGGCGGCAGCCGGCTTGCCCCAGCTTTCGGTCGCAGGGGAGCTGGTCCCCGAACTCCCAGGAGTGGCCCGACGGGCGGGGCCCGCTGACTGGGCTCGGACTGCGGGTGCCCTCGAACACGTTCGGGATGCTCTCGAGGAGAACGTCAGCCCACGCCTGGCACTCGAGGTGGCCATGCTGGAATGGCCCGTCCTCGCGGTTCAGGCGTGAGCGAGGCGGAGCGCCTGACGGCTCGAGTCATCGGCCGCGTCCAGGGCGTCGGGTATCGCTGGTTTGTCGTCGACGCCGCGTCCAGACTTGGGCTGGTGGGCTGGGTCCGCAACGCGGATGACGAACGCGCAGTCGAGGTGGTCGCCGAGGGAGATCCGTCTTCGCTGGAGACCCTCGAAGCCCAGCTCGGGCACGGACCGGGGGCAGCACGGGTGGACCGGGTCGAAGCCAGCCGCGGGCCCGCTTCGGGAGGCATGACCCGGTTCGAGATAAGCCGATGAGCTGGCGGGTCCTGGGATGTGCGGTGCTGGCGGCGGCCGTCTTCGTCGGGTTGGGGCTCTGGGCCCTCCAGATGGCACTGGGGAGGCCCGGATGCCCGCAGACCCTGCTGTGGGGCGACCGCATCTACACCTCCGCCGCCGCCCCGGCGGCGTCCCCGGAGGCAGGGGACGGTGAGCCGGTGAGGCTTGGCGCGATCCTGGTCGGCGCTCTGTCGCGCGAGGTCTATGGGCCAGAAGGCAGCTCGCCTTCGCTCGACGACACCGATCGACCCGATGAGGTGGCCCTGGACTGCGGCGACGGGACCTTCGTGACCTACCGATTCACCTCGCAGGTGCCAACCGCTCCACCGTCACCCTAGGCCCGGCGTCACCCCAGGCGCCCCTCCGTCGGCCCGAACAGCCGGTCGGCGGTGGTCTGGGCGTATCGGTCCGTCATTCCGGACACGAAGTCGGCGACCTGGGTCACCCGGTCGGCATCGGTATCTCGGTAGGAAGCCGGAAGCTCCTCGGGGTTGGCCAGGTGGTGGTCCATCAGCCGCCGCAGGAGCTGGATGGCGACCTGCTGCTGGGACGCCTGCTCGCGGCGCAGGTAGACCCGCTCGAACATGAAATCGCGCAACTCGTGCATGAGGGCCAGCGTCTCGGCGTCCATCCCGACGGTGCCCGCTCGCACGCTCTCCTCGATGACCGACGTGATGAGCTCCCCGATCCAGCGCCGTCCCGGCGGCCCGAGACGCTCGATGAGATGGGGCGGGAAGTCCTCGTCGCGCAGGACGCCAGCCCGCAGCGCGTCGAGCGCGTCGTGGCTGAGGTACGCGATCCGATCCGCGTAGCGGACGGTCATGGCCTCGGGCGTGTCTGGGGGCGGTGTGATCTTCCAGGTATGGGCCCGAATGCCGTCGCGCACCTCCCAGGTGAGATTCACATCCTCCAGGATCTCGAAGATGCGCACGCTCTGCGCGGCGTGATGCCACCCGTCGGGCGGGAAGTAGGGCGACAACGCGTCCTCGCCGGAGTGCCCGAACGGCGTGTGGCCGACGTCGTGGCCGAGCGCAATCGCTTCTGCCAGGGCCTCGTTGAGGGTCAGCGCGGCCGCCAGGGAGCGGGCGATCTGGGCGACCTGCAGGGTGTGGGTCAGGCGCGTGACGAAGTGGTCTCCCTCTGGATGGAGGAAGACCTGGGTCTTGTGCTTCAGCCGGCGAAATGCCTTGGAATGGATGATCCGGTCCCGGTCGCGCTCGAACGCGGTCCGAAACGGGTCGGGCTCCTCCGGCCGGGCTCGGCCGCGTGACTGCCCCGATCGGGTGGCAGCCGGCGACAGGCGCTCCTCCTCGGCCTCACGCGTGAGCCGATCACGGGGGATGAGGTCTCCCATGTCTTACCGATGATGGCGGATGGCGCCTGTCCATCGCATGAGCTGAGAGTTTTAGGGGCCGATCGTACTGGGCAGACCGGGCCAGAGCGCATCCCAACCTCGGTGGTACGGTGGTTCCCAACCCGCGCACAACCCCAGGGGAGGCTTCGCCAAGCCATGCATTTGAAGGCTGCCGTCGCGCGTCCACTCGTGGCCGCCCTGGCGATCGCGCTGGTTCTCACGGGTGTGGCGCCTGGAGCGCCGACGGCCAGTCCAGGCCCGGTCAAGACCCGCGTCTCGGAGGCGACCCATGCCGTGGACGGGGCACACGACTTCGCCCTGCCGGCAGGCACGACGCACGTGGCCATCCACTGGCCCGGTCATCACGACGCGCGGGTCGAGGTCGCCTTCAGCGGCGACGGGACCGTGTTCCTTGACCCCACCGAAGTCGTGCACGACGAGTTCGGCGAAGCCAAGGGGGACGGCCAAACCTACAGCGCGGTGATGGTCGCCGGAGGCATGCGGGCGGTTCGCGTAACCACGGATCAGCCACTGCCGGACGTCACCGTCATGTCCATGGACGCCGCCGCGGAGGTGGCGGCGCCGCTCGGCTTTGGCGCCCAGGCCGCCGCCCTCAGCACCATCCCCGCGGTCATTTCGCGGCACGACTGGGGTGCCGACGAGACGATTCGGTTCGACAGCCAGGGCGAGGAGCGCTGGAGCCGAGCGTTCTACCCCCTGCAGAAGCTGGTGATTCATCACACCGCCGGCGCGAACAATGATCCGAACCCGGCCGCCACGGTGCGCGCCATCTATCACTACCACGCGGTCACCCTCGACTGGGGCGACATCGGGTACGAATACCTGATCGACGCGGCGGGGCGAGTCTACGAAGGGCGGTACTCGCGCGCGTACTGGAACGGCGCCATCCCGACCGCCGACAACGAGGATGGCGAGGTCGTGGAAGCCGGCCACGCGCTTCATCACAACCCGGGCAGCATGGGCATCGCGCTGCTCGGCAACTTCACCTCCCAGCAGCCCACGGCGGCTGCCCGCGCCTCTCTGGTGCGGATGCTGGCCTGGGCGTCCGCAGCCCACGACATCGACCCGCTGGGCAACAGCACGTATGTCAACCCCGTGACCGGTACCACGATCACGACTCCGAACATCACCGGACACCGCGACTACCAGAACACCGGCTGCCCGGGCGACCCGTTCTACGCGACCATCCCCTCCATCCGAAGTGCGGTGGCGGCCGAGATCAGCCATCCACCAATCGAGACCTACAACCCGACACGCCCCCTGTACTTTGCCGCGGGCACCTATACCGGTCGTCAGTTCAACTCGTCCGGAGGTATCACCGCGTCGCTGCCCTACACCCTCTACTCGCCCTCATCCGCTCCCACCAACCAGAAGAGCACCATCCCCAACCAGAGCGGGAACTGGTACTACATGACGGCCGGGGTGTGGGCCGGGTACTGGATCCAGGAGTCTTCGGGGACGACCCTGGGGCCGGCTCCGCCGCCACAGGTGGCCGAGTCGTATCTGCCATGGCTACCCCTCAGGTTCGATCCCGGCTACCACGTGGGGTACTGGTTCAACACCCACGGGGCTGTCACTGGCTCGTTGGGGTACACCCTCGGAGCCGAGTCGAGGGCGACGACCACCGAGAAGAGCACCATCCCCAACCAGGGCGGGAACTGGTACTACGTCACGTCCGGGATCTGGGACGGATTCTGGGTCCAGGACGCGCCCGGCGTCACGCTGGAGATCCCCGGGCCGCCGGTCGCGGAATTCGGTGCCTCGCCAACCACCGGGATCGAGCAGCTGTGGGTGGCGTTCACCAACGCGTCCAGCACCTTCGGGTACACGAGCTGGGCGTGGGACTTCGACAACAACGGCACGACCGACTCCACCGAAAGAAACCCGGTCTGGACCTATCCCACGGCGGGGACCTACTCCGTGAGTCTGACGGCGTCCAACAGCTTCGGCACCCATACCGAGTCGAAGACCAACTACATC
>JBIOTW010000110.1:0-9290 GCA_044866355.1 Candidatus Limnocylindria bacterium
CCGTGCCTCCATCGGCGCGTCCAAGGCCGGGAGGACGGCCAGGTGAGCGAAGCAACGATGGCCACCATTCACGCCGACGTCGAGGAGATCCTCCTGACCGAGGATCAGATCCAGTCCCGGGTGGCGGAGCTGGGTGCGCAGCTCACCGCTGACTACGCGGGACTCGAGCCGGTCCTGATCAGCGTCCTGAAGGGCTCGATCGTCTTCCTCGCCGATCTGGTGCGCGGCGTCGAGCTCCCCCTGTCCATCGACATCATGGAGGTCAGCAGTTACGGGGCTGCCACCGAGACGAGTGGCCAGGTCCGGATCCTCAAGGACCTGTCCCACCCCATCGAGGGTCGCCACGTGATCGTGGTCGAGGACATCATCGACACCGGCCTGACCCTGAACTACCTGCTCCGCTACCTGCGCGAAAAGGGACCCACCTCGCTCCGCATCTGCTGCCTGCTCGACAAGCCCGCCCGTCGGCTGACCGAGATCCCGATCGACTACGTGGGATTCACGATCCCGGACCGATTCGTGGTCGGCTATGGGCTCGACTATGGGGAGCGCTACCGGAACCTGCCCTACGTGGGAGTCCTGCGTCCGTCCGTCTACGGGCTCGATCGCCCCGAGGACTGACTCAATGGACGACATCGGTAGGCCGCGCCGCTACCGCGTCCCCATCCTGCTCGGCAGCCTGCTCATGATCGGGGCTGCTTTTCTGCCGTGGTGGCGGGCGGGTGGAGACCTGGTGAGCGGGGTCGAGCTGCCCTCCTCGAGCGGCATCGGCCTCGAAGGCCCCGGCGTCGTCATCTTCGGGGCGGCCCTCCTGGCACTGGCGTTGCTCGACATCGGCTACGCCCGCGGCCGGTGGGGTTTCGCCCTCGATGCGCCGGCGATCTACCTGATCCTGGGCCTGGCGGCCGCGGCCGCTCTCGTATGGCGCGGCTGGGAGCTGTGGTCGGTCTCGTACCTGCCGTTGCCGCAGAACTCGCCCGGGCTCATCCTGGCCATCGTTGGCGTGGGTCTGTTCCTGTACGGGGCGGGCACCGGGATGGGGTCGCGCCGGACGTTCTAGGGGCGCGGGCTAGGGGGCAGCAAAGAACGGGCTAGCGGGGCAGCAGCAGCGGGCTCAGAACGATCCAGCCCGCGACGATGATCACCAATACGGCCACCAGCAGCAGCATGGGACGCAGGTCCGGACGATAGGGTTGCCTCGACATCGGCTCTTATCGGCCCCTCACCGACCCGCGCGAGCAGGTACGCGCTGAATCGGTCTAGATCTCGCCCAGGTACGCCTGGCGGACCTGCTGGTTGGCCGCCAGGTTGGCGGCCGTATCGGCGAGGATGATCTGGCCGGTCTGCAGGACGTAGCCGCGGTTGGCGACATTGAGCGCCATCTGGGCGTTCTGCTCCACGAGCAGCAACGTAGTGCCTTGGCGGTTGATGTCTCCGATGATCTCGAAAAGCTGCTGGGTGAGGATCGGCGAGAGGCCCATCGAGGGTTCGTCGAGCAGCAGCACCTTGGGTTTTGCCATCAGCGCGCGACCGATGGCCAGCATCTGTTGTTCGCCGCCCGACAGGGTCCCGGCCTTCTGGGCACGCCGCTCCTTGAGCCGCGGGAAGAGGCTGAAGACCCGCTCGAAGTCGTCGTCCAGACGTTCGCCGCGGCGGGTGAAAGCCCCAAGCTCGAGGTTCTCGTAGGCGCTCATCCGGCCAAAGACGCCTCGCCCCTCGGGCGCCTGGGAGATCCCAAGCGCCACGATGTCATGGCCCTTCAGACCCTGGATCTCCTGGCCGGAGAACCGGATCGATCCCTCCCGCGGCTTGATGAGGCCACTGATCGTGCGCAGCGTCGTCGACTTGCCGGCGCCGTTAGAACCGATGAGGGTCACAATCTCACCTTCGTCCACGGTCAGCGACACGCCCTTCAGGGCATGGATGTTGCCGTAGTAGGTGTGGACACCCTCCAGCTCGAGCAGATGCGCCATCAGCGTGCCGTCAGGCCGTTGCCTGCTTCCCGAGGTACGCCTCGATGACGCGTGGATTGCGCTGGATCTCGTCCGGCGTCCCCTCGGCGATCTTCTCGCCGTAGTCCAGCACGGTGATCCGCTCGCTGACCCCCATGACAACTTTCATGTCGTGCTCGATGAGCAGGATGGTGAGCGCCAATTCCTTGCGCAGGTTCCCGATCAGATCGGTCATCTGACGCGTTTCCCTGGGGTTCATCCCGGCGGTCGGCTCATCGAGCAGCAGGAGCTTGGGTTCACTGGCAAGGGCCCTGGCGATCTCAAGACGTCGCTGGTCGCCGTAGGGGAGGTTCTTCGCCAGATCGTCGGCGTAGTGGCGCGGCAGGCCGACCAGGTCGAGCAGCTCCAGAGCGAAGCGCCTCGATCGTTCCTCTTCCTCGCGCACCGCCCGCAGGCCGAGCACCACCTGCCACCACTGGGCGTGGAGACGCACGTGGTGGCCGACCAGCACATTGGCAAGCGCGGTCATGTTCTCGAAGAGCCGGATGTTTTGATAGGTGCGCGCCATGCCGAGCTCAACGATCTGATGGGGAGCGAGCCCAACGATGTCCACCCCATCGAAGCCGATGCTGCCCTCGGACGGCTGGTAGAAGCCGGTGATCTGGTTAAAGAGGGTCGTCTTACCGGCGCCGTTGGGGCCGATCAGCGAGACGATCGCCAGGCGCGGGATGTCGAAATCGATGTTGTGGTTGGCGATCAGTCCCTCGAAGCGCTTGGTCAGCCCCTGCACCTCGAGGATGAGGCCCTGCGACTCGAAGTCGCCGGCCGCCTCGGCCGCCGCGTTGCCGGTCGGTCGCTGCTGCACCGGTTCAGCCATCCAGTGGGGACCCCGGACCGTAGGTGGAGATCGGACCTGCCGATACGGCCAATCCGCCCCCACCAGACTTCGGGAGCTGTTCCTGTTCCTCCGGCGGAAGCTCCTCGTGGAGCTCCGCGCGACGGATGCGGCTGGGGAAGAGACCCTCGGGGCGGAGGAGCATCATCGCCACCAGAGCCGCGCCGTACAGGAGGAACCGGTATTCGCCGAACTCGCGGAGGGCCTCCGGGAGCCCGACCAGGATCAGCGCACCGGCCATCACGCCGCGGATGGTGCCCATCCCGCCCAGGATGATGATCGCCAGCACGGTGAACGAGACGATGATGCTGAACGTCCCCGGATAGACGCTGCGCAGCTGAACGGCGAAGAGCGCGCCGGCCAGACCGCCCAGCGTCCCGCCCAGGGCGAAGGCGAGCAGCTTGTAGTTGGTGATGTTCACGCCGGTGGCCGCGGCGACCGACTCGTCCTCGCGGATGGCGTTCCAGGCGCGCCCGGTGCGCGAGTTGGCCAGCCGCCAGGCGACGAAGGCGGCGACGGCGGCGAAGGCGATCACCGGGTAGATGTACTGGGACGGGCTGGTGAACTGGAAGCCGACCACCGGGAGCTGGAGGTTCGGCAGTCCGATCACGCCGCTCGGCCCCCCGACCCACGGGCGCAGGGCGTCGGAGCCGAACAGGATCCGAGCGATCTCGCCGAAGCCGAGGGTGACGATAGCCAGGTAGTCGCCGCGCAATCGGAGCACCGGCGCGCCGATGAAGATGCCCACCAGGGCAGCGGCGATCATCACGATCGGGAGAGCAACCCAGAACGCCCATGCGGTGCCCACCAGCTCAGTGATCGGTCCGCCCGCGGACGAGGATGGTGAGATGAGAACGGCGACCGTGTAGGCGCCCACCGCGTAGAACGCCACGTAGCCCAGGTCGAGCAATCCGGCGTAGCCGACCACGATATTGAGCCCCAGTGCCAGCAGCAGGAAGAACCCGACGTTCACCAGCACCAGGCTCACGAAGCCGGTCGAGATCTGGGGCAGGATGAGGAGGCCGATGAACGCGGCCAGCGCGGCTCCGATGCCGACCATCCGACGCTGCTCGCCGGGCAAGTCACGGACCCGTTGGCGGAGCGGCGCCGCCGGTCGTGCCCAGGCCCAGCTGGCGGCGGCGACGCCGCCCAGAATCACCGCGGCGGCCGGCTGGGTCAGACCGCCCCCGGCATACAGGAACCGGTTCACGTCGGCCAGTTCGAGCTGTCCGAGGATGGGCCGCAGGAGCGGCTCCAGGAGCGAGATGAGCAGTGCGGCAGTCAGCGCGTTGAGGACGGCCCCTCGATCCTGGTGCCCGAGGAGGCGGATCCCGCCGGCAAGGGCGCTGATGATTCCCAGGCTCATGAGAATGATGAGGGCGCCGAGGGCTGGGCCCTGATCGAATGTTAGGTAGTCGAGGAGGGCCGGCGTCACCGAGAGGAAGACTCCCCGCACATCGATGACGCTCACCACCAGCACGAAGAGCGCGAGCATGCTGCCGGCGATCAGCCCGCTGAGTGCCGCGCCGCCGACGACGATCAGCCTGCCAACGGCACTCGGGGCAGCCAGCTGGCTCAAGCGACCGCTGAGGATCAGGCCGCCCAGGAACACTGCCCCGCCGAGCATGACCCGGCCGAGGGTGAGCAAGCCGGGCCCGGCCTCCGCCCCGATCCCGGTCACCGCCTGGCGATGCGAGAAGGCCTCCACCAGGCCGACCATCGACAGGTAGACCAGGACTACGCCGGCCACCAGCCCGGCGGTGACCGTCCGCCGCAAGAGCCCCCCTCGAGGCGCGGCGACCATGGTCAGATCAGCTCCTTTCGGCCGAACAGCCCGCTCGGGCGGAAGACCAGCACCAGCACCAGGACGACGAAGGCGACGACGTCACGGAGCTGGTTCGTGGAGGGCACGTCGAATCCCAGCAGCAGGAGCTGTGGGCCAACGTTTTCCAGCAAGCCGATAATCACGCCCCCCAACATCGCGCCGGGGACGCTGCCGATCCCCCCCAGCACCGCCGCGGTAAAGGCCTTGATGCCGGGCAGGACCCCCATGACGAAATCGACCCGGTTGAAGAGGAACGCGTACAGCACGCCGGCGGCGCCGGCGAGCAGCCCGCCAACGGCGAACGTGGTGACGATGACACGGTCCACGTCGATCCCCATCAGGGCGGAGACGTCCTTGTTCTCGCTGACCGCGCGCATGGCGCGGCCACTCCGCGTGCGCTCCACCCAGTAGTACAGGACGATCATCAGCAGCACGGAGGCCACGATGGTGAGCAGCTGAATGCGTGTGATGGAAATTCCCAGGAGATCGATCCGCCCCTCGAGCAGCTCCACCGGCGGGTAGCGGCGGACGCGGGGCCCAAACAGGCCGAAGGCGGTGTACTGGAGGAAGAGGGAGGCGCCGATGGCGGTGATGAGCGGCACCAGGCGGGGGGCTCGCCGCAGCGGGCGATAGGCGATCCGCTCGACGGTCACCGCTACGATCATCGAGGTCAGCATCGCCGCGGCCAGGATCACCAGGAGGGCGAGAACAGGCTGGTCCTCCAGCAGACCCGTCGATGCCAGCCCGAAGGCTACGAACATGCCGGAGAAGGCGCCCATCATGAACACCTCGCCGTGGGCGAAGTTGATCATGAACAGGACGCCGTAGACGAGGGTGTAGCCGAGGGCGATGAGTGCGTAGATGGCGCCCTGGCTCAGACCTGAGGTCAGGAGACCGAACCACGCTCCTCCGCTGAGCCTGCCCTCGGAAAGCGTGGCCCACGACCCGGCCAGGACCCCGACGACGACGCTAATCCGGAGCGCCCAGAGAACGAGCCCGACCAGCGTGATCCGTCGTGGGCGTCTGAACATGGGCAACCCTCTATTGGATTACATGAAACGCGGGTGGGCCGCTCGGGCCCACCCGCGTCAGGTCACACCAGGCGTTGGACCTAGCGATCTACGGCCAGATGACTACCCACTGGAGCTCGCCGTCGACCTCCTGGATCTCAGAGACGCGGATGTCCGGATCCGCGCAGTCGCGGTTCTCGTCGCACGTCAGGATCCCAGTCAGGCCCTCGTAGTTCTCCGTGGCGAACAGCGTGTCGCGGAACGCCGTGCGCGGGATGAAGAGGGTTCCGTCTGCGTCTTCAAGGGCCACCTCCTCGATGGTGGCGAAGATCATGTTCGCTGCATCGTAGGCGTGGCAGTGGAAGACTGACACCGGGGTCTCCTCGCCGGAGACGTCGCGGTAGGCCGGCAGGAAGGTGTTCTCGTAGAAGTCACCGGCGCATGCCGGACCCGACATCACCATGCCCAGGGACGCATCCCCGGCCCCGTCGAGGAAGTTCGGATCGCCGAGGAGGCCGTCAGACGAGGCCAGCTGCGTGTCCTCCAGGCCCGGGAAGCCGTCCGCCGCTGCGGTGATGAGCGTCCCCTCGGGGTGGAAGATCGGGTAGTAGAGGAAGTCCGGGGAATCCGCCGCGATGGTGGTCAGCACCGCGGTCATATCGACTTCTCCGATCGCGACTGCCTGCTGCGAGGTGATGGTGCCTCCGCACTGCGCCTCGAACTCTCGCTCGAATACTTGCCGCAGGTTGTCGGCGTAGGTGCTTCCGTCATGGATGGTCGCGGCGGTCTCAAAGCCCTGCTCGCAGGCGAACTTCGCCACGGCCGCTCCCTGGACCAGGTCGTTGTGGGCGGTGCGCCCGTAGAACTCGCCCGCAAACTCCGGGCTCGTCGGATCGGTCAGGGTGGGGCTGGTATTCGCCGGTGAGATGAGGGTGATGCCAAGCGCCGCCAGTACCGGCGCCGCCGGCACGGCCGTGCGCGAGCACGAAGTGCCGATCACGGCAACCAACTGCTCGTTGGCGACAAGCGACTGGGCCGCGGTCTGGCCGGTCTCGGCCTCGCTGCACCCGGCATCCTCGTGCACCCAGCTGATCTGATGACCGAGGACCCCGCCCTCGTCGTTCTTGAAGTTGCCGGCCACTTCGGCGCCCCACTGGCTGTCGAGACCGAGATTGGCCACGGGGCCGGTGATCGAGAGCGCGGTGCCGATCAGGATATCGTCGCCAGCGGCCACCTCGACGCAGCCGAACTCATCGGCCGCGCATACCGCTGCTGGATCCTCGGCGGGCGTTCCGCTGACCGATTCGGTCGGGCTGGCGCTGGCTGACGGTTGACAGGCTGCCAGAACCAGCATGAGCGCCGCCAGCGCGGCGCTCGGTCGTACGAGCTTCTGCATCCAATCCTCCTCCGATTGCTCTCGGGGTGACGCGCAGCATCACTCCCCGAAGCGTGTGCCGGGCATCATACGGTCGCCTCCATGAGCGCGCAAGGTCACACCCCGGCACCCTGGATACCACCGGCGACTGATCAAAAGTTCAGTCTTGGGCTTCTTCGAAAGGCTCGCGCGAGGGGCTTCGGAGCGGGCGTGGTATCCTTTTGGCCTAGGCCTCCACGCGGAGACCTCCGATCCCTCGCCGCCGCCGAAACCCGTCCGCGGGTTCGCGAAGCGAGGGCGCCGTCCGAGCCGCGCCACCCAAGCCGGCCCAGTCCGGATCTTGGGACGAGCGCGAAGACGGCCGGAACCTCGCGTGGTGGCCACCACCAATCAACTAGGAGAAAGCTCTCTTGAGCAAGAACGTGGCCGTCTTCGTTGACGTTGCCAACCTCTACTACGCTGCCCGCGGGCAGGACGTCGACGTCGACTACGTGGCGCTGTTGAAACATGCCA
This sequence comes from Candidatus Limnocylindria bacterium, assembly GCA_044866355.1. Classification (GTDB taxonomy): domain Bacteria; phylum Chloroflexota; class Limnocylindria; order QHBO01; family QHBO01; genus DASTEQ01. The sequence goes on from JBIOTW010000110.1 coordinate 7,571, forward strand.
CCAAGGGGCGCGACCTCATCCGCGCGTATGCCTATTCGGGCCTCGATCCCGAGAACGAAAACCAGAAGAAGTTCCTCGATTTCCTCAGCAAGAACGGCTACAAGGTCGTCGCCAAGGACATTCGCAAGTTCGGCGACGGACGGGTCAAGGCCAATCTCGACATCGAGCTCGTGGTCGACCTGTTCCGCCTGGCCGATCGGATGGATGTGGCTGTCATCGTGTCGGGGGATGGTGACTTCGCCCCCGCCATCCGCGCCCTCCAGGACGAGGGTGTCCGCTGCGAGGTGATCAGCTTCAAGCCGAACACCAGCTCCGATCTATTCGCGGTCGCCGACGAGTTCGTCGACGTCATGAAGATCAGCGCCATCAGCCGGCAGAAGGACGCGAAGGGGGTCGGGGCGCCCGAAATGCCGGCCAAGGAGGTCAACCCCGACGTCGGGTTCCGCGAGGCGTCGCCCTCGGTCGCGGCGGCGGCGCTTGCCGCCATCCGGACGGATGGGGACGATGGGAGTGCCGGGCGAGGGCGGGGTCGTGGCGTCGGCAGCCGCCGATCCGACAGGACCTCACGCACAACCCGTGGCGGGCGATCGCGAACCACGGAGAAGGAACCTATTGCGATCACCGAGTCCTCGGCCACGTCCGACGCGGCGGCCCCACCCGCCGCGCGTGCCGGCACGAGCCAGGACGCGGCGTCGGAGGGCGCCCGTCGTCGTCGCCGACGCGGTGGACGGGGACGCGGCCGACGCGGCCGACGCGGGGACCTCCCCGAGGCCACTCCGGCCGCGGCCGATGCGGAGCCGGCCGAGATCAGCTGGCAGGAGCTCGACAGCCTCGAAGACCTCGAAGGTCTCGATATCCAGGCGGGCACTGGCCCTGAGCGTGAGTTCGAATTCGAGGAGGCCGATGCGGGCACCCTGGCGGAGCTCGGACTGAGTGTTCAGCCAGGCACCGACGAGGAAGCCGATGGCGCTGGCGCGACTGCCGAGCCCGCCGCGGCCGAAGCCACGGGAGCGGCGGTAACCTCGCCGAAGTCGCGAACACGGAAGCCATCCACGCGAGCCGCGTCGAAGTCGGCGTCGAAGCCCGCAGCGAAGACGACGTCCAAGCCGCGTGCCAAGTCGGCAGTGAAGGCCGGGGCCAAGGCGGCGACCTCGTCCAGCCGAACGACGTCCGGCGCCAAGCCGCGCGCTTCCCGCCCCAGCCGCAGCAAGGCTTCAGTTGCCCCCGCCGCGGAGTCCGATCAGGGCTCCGACGAGGGGATCTGGAAGCGGTTCACCTCCGGACGCGGGTCGCGGAAGCGGACGACGCCCGAGCCGCCCGAGGCGGCCTAGCTCTCTGACTCGACCTCGCTGATCTGGGCGGCGGCGGTGCTCCCACCGTTGCCGTTCCCAGACGGGACACCGACCGGGATCCACTCACTCGCGGCATCGGCCGCCTCGCGCGCCTTGGTCGCGAGCTCTTCGCGAGTCTCGCGTCCGGGCTTGGGCGCGGTGAGGATCGCGGCCAAGGCACCAACCAGTGCCCCGATCAAGATCCCTGCGAAGAAGGCGCCCCAGTGCCGATCCTGGCGCGGGCGCAGGCCCAGCTCCGCCACAGCATCCTCGATGAGCTGACGGCCGGCTGGGACTGCGGCTCCGGCCGCTCCCATTGCCACCGTGCGCCGGTTCCACGCCCGCTTCAGCCCGGGCTGAATGTCGTCACGCCAGATCTGGCGATACCA
>JBIOTW010000111.1:0-3890 GCA_044866355.1 Candidatus Limnocylindria bacterium
CGGGTGTGGTGTGGGCCAACACCTTCAACCGGTTCGACCCCACCTCGCCGTTCGGCGGCTACAAGGAGTCCGGCTACGGGCGGGAGGGCGGCCGGCATGGACTGGGCGCCTACCTGCGCCTGGACGGAGCGGCGTAGGCGATGGCCACGGCTCGGCGGCCCCGCGCACGGACTGCGGCAGGACGACCCACCGCCATCCGGCGTCGCGCGACCCGGGCCACCGTCCTTGACGCCCGTGCCGCGGCGCCGCTGGCCCTGCGCGACGGGGGGGGAGCGGCCGTGGAGCGGCTGGGCGTTCGCAAGACGTACAAGTTGTTCATCGGCGGCGAGTTCCCGCGAACCGAGTCGGGACGGTCTTACGAGGTCTACGGAGCGCGCGGGGAGCCGCTGGCCAACGCCTGCCGCGCAACCCGCAAGGACATCCGAGATGCGGTGCGCGCCGCGCGCAAGGCCTACCTGGAGTGGGCGGCCAAGACCGCGTTCAACCGGAGCCAGGTCCTGTACCGCATCGCCGAGCTGATGGAGGGCCGGCGCGACCAGTTCGTGGCCGAGGTCTTGACCGCCGAGGGCGTGGGCCGCCGGCGCGCGGCGCGCCTGGTGGACGCGGCCATCGATCGCTGGGTGTGGTACGCCGGCTGGGCCGACAAGTTCCCGCAGGTCCTGGGCAACGTGAACCCGGTCGGCGGTTCCTACTTCAACTTCAGCATTCCCGAGCCGACCGGTGTGGTGGGCATCCTCGCGGCCGAGGACTCGTCACTGCTCGGTCTGGTGAGCCGCCTGGCGCCGATCATCGTGTCGGGGAACGCGGCGGTCGTGATCGCCAGCCAGACGCGCCCCCTGCCCGCCATCACCCTTTCCGAGGTGATTGCCACTTCCGACGTTCCGGGCGGCGTCGTCAACGTCATCACCGGCCTGCGGCGCGAGCTGATCAGCCACCTGGCGAGCCACATGGACGTCAACGCCCTCGACGCGTTCGGCCTGGACGCTGCGTCGGTGACCGCCGTGGAAGAGGCGGCCACCGACAACGTCAAGCGCTTCGCGCGCCCCCCGTCAGGCGGCCTGAACGGATACGACTGGCTCAGCCCAGCCGCGCAGTCGCCGTATCTCATCGGCGAGTTCGTGGAGATCAAGACGGTCTGGCACCCCATAGGCGTCTGATAAGCGGCCAGTAGCCAACGCAGACCTAGGTTCTGCACGTGGGAGGCGTACGGGCCGAGCCGACATACGCCGCCCGGGCGCGGCTCGAGCGCCAGCTTCAGCGGCTTGGCGCCGATGTCCGAACGGCACGCGTGTCCGAGGGCTTGTCGCAAGCCGCGGTCGCGAGCCGGGCCCGGGTATCGCAGTCCAGCGTCGGGAGACTCGAGTCGGGTGACATGAGGTTATCGGTCCTCATTGTCGGAAGCGTGTTTTCGGCCTTGGGGATGGACCTCTCCCTGCGAGCGTTTCCCGGTCCCGGTGTGAGGTTGCGCGACACGGGCCAGATCGCCCTCGTCAACGTGATTCGATCCGTGGTGCACGCGAGCTGGCAGGTCACTCTCGAGGCACCCGTCGGCGACTCCCACGGTCAGGCTGCCGATGTCCTCCTTACTCATCGGTCTTTCGGGATCCACATCGAGGTCGAGTCGGCACTCGTCGACCTACAGGCCCAGCTGAGGAAGGGCCACCTGAAACGGGACGGGCTGGAGCATCGTCTCGGATTCAAGATCGCGTTCGTCCTCGCCCTCGGGGAGTCCAAGCGGAACCGGCGCGCGGTCACAACAGCGGCAGAGGTCGTCCACGCAGCCTTGCCGGCCCCGGCGCGCGAGGTCCTCACCTCATTGCGTACCGGTCGGCCGCTGCAACGGGACGGCCTCATGTGGGTCCGACCCTCGCCGTATCAGCAGAGATGAGTCACCTGTGAATGACAGGACGCCGGACAGCGCCTTCGTGCGGCGTGCGAATCACCTGTGAATGACAGGGCGCCGGACAGCGCCTTCGTGCGGCGTGCGAATCACTTGTGAATGACAGGGCGACGGAGAGCCTGTTTGTGTGGCGTGCGAGTCACGTGTGACTTGGTCAGCCCACGATCGGCCCACGATCAGCCCACGGTCCAGGCTCAGAGGCCCAGCACCAGGCGCGCGATCTCGAAGTAGATGATCAGCCCAGTGCCGTCCACCACGGTGGTGATCAGCGGTGCGGAGACGACCGCCGGGTCAATCCGGAGGCGGCGCAGAACCAGGGGAAGCGCCGCGGCCACCGTTGCCGCCGACAGGCAGATGGCGACCACCGTCACGGCCACCACGACTCCAACCGTCGGTTCGGCGCCCAACAGCCACGCCCAGGCGAACGCGGCCGCGGCCATGATCGCGCCGAGCACCAGCGAGACCCGCATCTCCTTGAAGACGATCCACGCGATGTCTCGCATGGCGACCTCGTTGAGAGCCATGGCCCGCACGATGAGGGTCACCGTCTGGCTGCCGATGTTTCCTCCGGTACCGATCAGCAGCGGGATGAAGAAGGTCAACGCCACCACGTCCGCGAGTTCGGCCTGGAAGCTCTGGAGAACCAGGCCGGTGTAGGCGGCCGACAGGATGGCGAGGCCCAATAGCCAGACGACGCGGCGGCGGACGAGCAGCGCCACACTCGCCAGCCGATACGGCAGGTTCAGCGGCTGCGAGCCACCCAGCCGTTCGATGTCCTCGGTAGCCTCCGCCTCGAGAACGTCGGCCACGTCGTCCTCGGTGATGATCCCCAGCAGGTGGTCCTGATCGTCGACCACCGGGATGGCCAGCAGGTTGCGGTCGGTCAAGAGCCGGGCCGCGGCCTCCTGGTCGGCGGAGGCTCGGACCCGGACCGTGGTCGGCGCCATCAGCTCCCGCACCGGCCTCTCGCCTGGGCTCAACAACAGCCGATACAGGGACAGAACGCCGAGCAGGTGGCGCTCGGCATCCACCACGTACACGTAGTTCACCGTCTCCGCCTCGTCCACGAGGGCGCGAATGGCGGCGATGGCTTGCTCGCTGGTCGCGTCCCCGGCGACCGCCACGAACGCGGGGGTCATGATCCCGCCCGCGCTGTCGGGTGGATACGCCGCCAGCTCGCGGATCTCGGCGGCGTCCTCGGCCCGCATCCGGACCAGGATCTGGTCCATGGTCGGCGAGGGGAGGTTCTCCAGGACATCGGCCGCGTCGTCCGGATCCATCTCCTCGAGCAGCTCGGCGGCCTCCGGCGCGGCCAGCGAGCGCAGGATGCGGGCCGCCTCCAGCGGCGGCAGCTCCTCCAGGAGGGCGGGGATCTCCTCGTCGGGCAGCCACTGGAGGAGAACCGCCACTTCCCGTGGCTCGAGCTGCGGGACGAGATCGGCCCACTCCGGCGGCCCGATGCGCTCGGCGAGGCCGCGCACTCCTTCGCGCTCGCGCTCGCGGATGAGGGCCTGCACCTCGGCGAGCAGCTCCCGGGTCTCCACGGAGCTCATCGGACCACCTCCTCTTCGGCGCCGCGGGACACGAGATGACCACCTCGCGCTCGCGGCCCTGTGACTGGGCTGCGCGCCAGGTGGTCGTCGGTCGCCGGGTCCGCCGGTTCGGGTCTCGCTAGGCGGTCACCTCGGCGCCCGACCGGCCGTGGGCGCGCAGGTATCGGGTCTGCAACCAGCGTCCACTGGGGCGATTCGGCCTCAGATGCGGATTGAGCCGATTCTAGTGTGCGTCACTGCCGGCTGGAAGGGCGGGAACGCTGCTTCGCGGAGCCGGGCGCGATGTCGCGCCGCCTTGGCCTGGTTGCCACAGGTCCGCATGTCGCACCACCGCCGCCGACCGGTGGGGGAGCGGTCGACGAATACCTCGCGGCACCCTTCGTTGGCGCAGATCCGCAGCCGATCGACCAGGCGGCCGGCCAGGAAGTCGGCCAGCG
>JBIOTW010000112.1:0-8521 GCA_044866355.1 Candidatus Limnocylindria bacterium
GTGGTACCCTGTAGGCCTCCATCGGCTTCTCCGATGGACCCCGCGTAGTCGTTGGTTCCTCTTCGAGCCGGCTGTGTGAGGCAAGTGTTTTGGTTCGAGGAGATGTGAGGTTTTGTTGGTATGACCACTGGAACGATCAAGCGTGTGATCTCGGAGCGTGGCTTCGGGTTCATCGGCGGACAGGATGGGAAGGAATACTTCTTCCACAAGAACGAGCTTGGCTCGTCTCTTGACTTCGACCGCCTGGTTGGCGGCGAGACTGTGGCCTTTGAGGTTGAGTCCAGCCCCAAGGGCGACCGCGCCGTGAAGGTCCAGGCCGCCTAGGCTTCGACCCACTCGCAAACTGGGACGCCCGGTCTTCGGACCGGGCGTTTCGCTTTCCCGCGCATTCCCGCGCAATTCCCGCGGGAATGTACACGTGGTGTACTTATCGGCCAACTTTCGCCCGCTCAGTCCCTTGGGAACGCCACATCTTGGCCATGCTGAACACCAGGTGATCAATAGAGGCACGAATAGGCCGAAATAGGTCCAATCCCGATGACTTCTTGTCCGATGTGAACACGTCATGTGCATCAGGCGGGGCAATCTGCCCAGGCGAGCCTTCACAACTCCTGAATGGGCGGACCGATAGCATCTGACCGATGAAATCGGGGGCAACCCGCCCGAACGGCCCGAACGGCCCGAACGCCAAGGCCAAGTCCAAGCCGCGGATCCTGATCGTCGAGGACGAGCCGCAGCTGCGTGCCCTCCTGCGCCTCTACCTGGAACGCGAGGGGTACCTGGTGACCGACGTGGGGGACGGGGCCGGAGCCCTGGCCGCCTACGACGCCCAGCCCCCGGACCTCGTGATCCTCGACCTGATGCTTCCCAAGATGCAGGGCGAAACCGTGCTCGAGGAGCTGCGCGACCGCGGATCGGTCCCGGTCCTTATCACGTCGGCCAAGCGCACCGATGCGGATCGGATCGCCGGTCTGCGGCAGGGGGCAGACGACTACCTCGGCAAGCCGTTCAACCCGCATGAGGTAACTGCCCGGGTCGCGGCCATCCTGCGACGATCGGCGCCATCGAGCTCGGGCGGAAATGGGCATGACCTGACCGATGAGCCGATGCTGTCACTGGCCCGGGGACGCCTGGCGCTCGACCCCGCCACCCGCCGGTACACGTTGTCGGGGGAGGGAACCGATGCCGCCCGATCCGGGCGGCTGACGCCGGGGGAGGCCCGGCTTCTGCTGGCCCTGGCCCGTCGGCCGGGGAGCGTTCTGACCCGCGAGCAGCTGCTGGAAGCGGTGGCACGGAGACCCGATGACGTGTTCGAAAGGGTCGTCGACGTCCACGTGGCGAACCTGCGCCGCAAGCTGGGCGACGATGCGGCGGACCCGTGGTTGATCGAGACGGTTCCCCAGGCCGGGTATCGGCTGGTGGCCAGCCGGGACGCGACGTGACCTCGGCCCTGCCGCCAACCACGGGGAGCTCCGAAGCGGGGAGCTCCGAAGCGGGGAGCACCGAAGCGGCAATCACGTGGCCCCCGGCCAGCGCCGCTACCGGCATGCCGCTGGCATTGCGCCTGGCCCTGGTCCTGTCGGCCGCGGTCCTGGTCGTGCTCCTGCTCACCGGGGCGGTGGTGAACCGCGTGGTGAGCCGATCGTTCGAGGACGTGGTGACCGCCCAGCAGCAGCAACAGGTCGACGCCACCGCGGAAGTCTTGGGCGACCTGCTCCGCCAGGGTGGAACGCTCCGCGAGGCGCGATCGGTCCTCAACCGCCTCTCGCTGAGCCTGCACGGCCCGGTGACGGTGTTTGGCCCCGCGGGGACTGAGATCTCGCATTTCGGTCCGCGGACTCTCCCCGGCGGAGAGACGGAGGGCCTCAGCGCCCCGGTCGTGGTGGAGGACCAGGAAGTGGCGACCATCACCGCCGTCGTCCCGATCCGGAGCGCGGAACAGCCGTTCCTGCGCCTCTTCAACGGGGCGCTGCTGATCTCCGGATTGGTGTCGTTGGGGGTCATCGCGGTGGTGGCTGTCTGGGTCGCGCGACGCCAGACCCGGCCGCTGCGGGACGTGGCCGCCGCCGCTTCCCGACTGGAACGCGGCGACCTCACGGCCCGCGCCACCGGCGGCGGCGACCGTGAGTCCCAGGAGCTGGCGGGTGCGTTCAACACCATGGCCACGCGGCTGGAACGGACGGAGATGCTCCGCCGGCGCGCGGCAACCGACATGGCCCACGATCTGGCGACGCCGGCCACCGTGCTGGAGGGTCAGCTGCAGGCCATGATCGACGGGGTCGTGCCCAAGAGCCGTGCCAACCTGGAGGCCGCGCGTGCGTCCGCATCGGCACTCGGGAGCGTGATCGTGCAGCTCGGGGAGCTGGCAAGCGCCGAGGCCGCGCCGCTCCAGGCGCGCCCCGAACGGGTCGAGATGGCCGCCGTCCTGGCCGAAGCCGCTTCCGCGCTCGACGGCCTCTATCGGGACCGCGGCGTGAAGCTCCAAGTCGAGGCCGTGGCGCCGGGGCTGGCGGCCTGGGCCGACCCCGCGCACCTCGGTCGCGCCCTGCGCAACGTTATGACCAACGCCGCCCAGCACACCCCGAGCGGCAAAACCGTGCGGGTCGCCGCCACGCCCACCGAGGCGGGCCGCGTGCAGGTGCGGGTCATCGATCAAGGCCCCGGCATCCCCGCCGAGGACCTGCCCCACATCTTCGAGCGCTTCTACCGATCCGATCCGGCACGCGCCGCCCAGCCCGGCGCCGGCGCCGGCGCCGGCATCGGTCTGACGATCGCCCGAGAGCTATTGGCTCCCAGCGGGGGAGCGATATCGGTCGAGCACACCGGCCCGGACGGCACGAGGCTCCTTCTGGATCTGCCCGCTCCCGCCTGACGGGGCAACGTGAGGTAAGCCTGGGCTACGTTCCCGCGAAGAACTCGGTGATGGCTGCCGTGTCGTCGGAGAAGGCCCAGCGCGCCGTGATCTTCCCGTCGCGGACGTGGAAGATCTCCGCGGTCCGGTAGTCAAGCGTCCGATCGCCGCGCCGCGCGGTGACATTCACCAACGCAATGGCGTGATCGTCGTTGGCCACCACGTCGTGCAGCTCGGCCGTGATGTCGGAGTCGGTCACGGGAGGTCCGCTGTAGGCAGTGGCGAGGGCCGCTTTCCCGCGGATGGGCTCAGCGCGACCGATCTCGTGCCACTCGACGTCGTCGGCGAGCATGTCGGCCATCGCCTGGATGTCGCCGCGATTCAGCGCATTCAGTCCCTCGCGGACCAGCGTGGCGCTCGGATGCTCGGCCATCGGTCTACCTCCTCCTGCTGCCATGCCAGCCGCCCGGACCTCGGTCTACCTCACGTCCCGGCGAAGAACCTGTTGATGGCCTCGGTGTCGTCCGAAAACGCCCAGCGCTCGGTGATCTTGCCGTCGCGGACGTGCAGGATCTCGGCGGTCCGGTAGGTGAACGTCTTGTCGCCTCTGGATACCGTGGCGGTCACCAGCTCGACCACGTGATCGTCGTTGGCCAGGATGTCGTGGGTATCCAGCGAGAAGCTGCCTGTCGCCTCACCCAGGCCGGCCCAGCGCTCGGCGAGGGCCGCCTTGCCACGGATGGGCTCCGACGCGCCGATCTCGTGCCACACGACGTCATCGGCCAGGTAGTCGCCCATGACCTGCGGGCCTTCCGTCTTCATCCTGGCGTCAATCTCGCGGAAGAGGGTCACGTTGGGATGCTCATGGTTGGACATCGGGCTGCCTCGTTTTGCGGTGGGGAAGGTGCCGACTCTAGCCGACCCCAGGATGCCGCGAGCCCCAAGATGCCGCGAGCCCCAAGATGCCGCGAGCTTGGAACCCGCCCGGGCTTAGGTTCCGGCGAAGAACGTGTTGATGGCCTCCGTGTCGTCGGAGAACGCCCAACGCGCGGTGATCTTCCCGTCGCCGATGTGGTAGATCTCGGCGACCCGGTAGGTGAGGCTCTTGCCGCCCATGTTGGCGGTGGCCGTTATCAAGGCGATGGCGTGCTGGTCGTTGGCCAGGATGTCGTGCGTCTCGCCCTTGATGTCCCACTGCGGCAGGGCGCCCGAGAAGCGTGCGGCGAGGGCTTCCTTCCCGACGATTGGGTCGGCGCGGCCGATCTCGTGCCACTCGATGTCATCGGCCAGCAAGGCCCCAGCCGCATCGGTATCGCCAGCGTCGAGCGCGTCCAGAAATCGACGGATCACGTCCACGGACTGGTCCGAGGTGCGCTTCATGGTTGCGGTTGACTGCTCGTCCATCGGTTCATCTCCTTCGTGCACCACGAGAGCGGACCTAGCCTACTCCCGCCCCACCGATTTGACCGATGCAGCCGATGCAGCCGATGGGCCCGCGTTCAGCGCTGCCTCCGCGTCCGATACCGCCTGGTGGATCAGGTCACCGTACGGGGTGCCGCGCTCCGGGAAGTGGCTGCTGATCCGCTCGATGACGGGCCTGACGATCTCGGCCGGCCCGAGACGGCCCAGGGCTCGAATGGCGGCTGCCGCTTCATCGGGGTCGCTGCGCACCTGGCCGTCGGGGCCATCGGGCATGACCCAGTCGACAACCGCCACCGTGGCCTGCGCGTCACCGATCTCCGCCAGGGCGTCGATGGCGGTGATGCCGAAAGGCGCCATCACCCGGATGACGGGTTCCACGGCGCGCTGATCCTTCAACCGGCCGAGCGCCTCGGTTGCGGCCAGCCCGACCTCGGGAGCGTCGTCGATTGCGGTGATCAACGGGTCCACCGCCCGCTGGTCTCCGATCCGACCCAGGATCTGGGCGATCGCGACCCGCACCTTCGGATCGCCCGAAGCCCCGCGGACGTCGGGATGCGCCTTGCGCAGGGCCATGACCAGGATGTCCACCACGTCGCGGCCCATCGCGGCCAGTGAATCGGCCGCCACGTCCCGGAGGCCCTCGTCGGCGAGCGCGTTGATGAGCGCCAGCCCCGCTCCCGGGTCCGCGAGCCGACCCAATGCCGCCGCGGCCTCCCGCGCACGCTCCGCATCGCGGCTCCGGGTGGGATCGGGTGGCTCCAGCGCCAAGACGAGGGCGGCGACATCGCGCTTGGACTCGAGCTTCTTGATGCTGGGCGGCCCGAACAATCTCAATGCAGGGTCCTGCTTTGGCTCCGCCCGGCCTGGAGGCTAGGCAACCTCAACCAGGTCTGTCCAACTCGTGGGCGCGGGGATGGGGTCGCCGTCTTCGCGCATCCCCTCGAGGTGCATCTGAATCGCGCCTCGAATCAGCCTCTCCACTTCCTGCCGGCTGGACCCCGCCGCCACGCAGCCGGGCAAATCAGGCACGTATGCCGCATAGCCGTTGCCACTCTTCTCGTAGACGACTGCGTATCTCATTTGTGCTCCTTGGGATCGATCCCAGCCTGAGTGAGAATACTTCGATACGTCGAGATCGGCAGTTGTTGACTTGCCTTCCCGGCGATGGTGACCCGCCCGCGTCGGACCGGATGCCGGTACTGGCGATGGCTTCCGCGAGTCCGGACCCAGTACCACCCTTCCGACTCCACGAGGCGGATAGCGTCGCGGACTTTGGGCATCCGGCCACGATCAGCGCCACGGCATTACCCGCGGATGAGCTGGCGATTCGGCGATAGGGAGCGCCGTATCACAGAGCTTCGTGCTATCGCGCTATCGCGTAACACGATGTCACGAGAGGCTGTGACACGAGGTACCCCAGTGCTCGAGTCAGTCGGAGGGCCAGCCTTGACATGTGACCGATAGGTCACCTATAGTCCAGCGCAAACACCAGGCACGGCAACACAGGAGACGAACCGATGTCAGAGGACCAGGGCAGCACCGCCACCACCGAAGCCCCCGCAGCCGAACAGGGCCCGCCCAAGCCGCATCCGGCACTGAAGCGGCTCGATCGGTTGGTCGGGACGTGGGACATGACCGGCCGGACGCTCAACTCCGATACCGACAACGTCAAGGGCCGGACGACCTTCGAATGGCTGCCCGGGGGATTCTTCCTCCAGCAGCGCTTCCACGCCGACTTCGCCGGATACGACATTCAGAGCCTGGAGGTCATCTGGTACGACCCCGAGACCGATACCTTCCCGTCCACCGTCTACGCCAGCATGGCCGGCACGCCGCTGCCCTACCGATACGAGGTCAACGGCGACAACCTGAAGATCACGGCCGAGACGCTGAACGCCACCTTCCATGGCAACTGGAAGGAGGACGGCACCTTCTCCGGCGGCTGGCGGCCGGATCCGGGCCACGAGAACGACCCCGGCAACGTCGCCTACGACATCTGGGGCAGCCGAGCCAAGTAAGCCGGGCCAAGTAAGCCGGGCCAAGTAAGCCGGGCCGAGTAAACGGGCCGAGCAAACAGCCCCATGGACGAAGTGTTCCGGGCCCTGGCCGATCCCACCCGCCGAGCCCTGCTCGACGAGCTCTTCCGCGAGGACGGGCAGTCGCTGCGGGCGCTCCAGGGTCGCTTCGAGATGACGCGCTTCGGCGTCATGAAGCACCTGCGGCTGCTGGAGGAGGCGGGCTTGGTGGTGACCCGGCGCCGAGGGCGCGAGAAGCTCCACTTCCTGAACCCCATCCCCATCCGCCTCATCCATGACCGATGGGTGAGCAAGTACGCCGAGCCCTGGGTCTCAGCCCTGACCGGCATCAAGCATGAATTGGAGAAACCGATGGAAAAGGTCTACGAGATCTACATCAAGACCAGCCCGGAGCGGCTCTGGCAGGCGATCACCGATCCCGAGATCCGGGCCAAGTACAACTTTGGGGCGCGGCAGACGTCGGACTGGACGCCCGGCTCGCGCTACGAGATGGGCGTTCCCGGGGGCGAGTTGCAGCTGGGGGAGGGCGTGAACCTCGAGGTCGACCCGCCGCATCGGCTGGTCCAGAGCTTCGTGGCCCTGTGGTCGGACGAGGTGAAGTCGGAGGGAAACTCGCGGGTGACGTGGGAGATCGAGCCGGTGGGAGATTCGTGCCGGCTGACGCTGACCCACGACCAGCTGCGCGAGGGCGCCAACGAGGAGCTGTACGGCGGGTGGCCGATGATTCTGTCCGGCCTCAAGACGTGGCTCGAAACCGGGGAGCTGCTCACCACCCCGGGTTCGCTCCGCTACAGTGAACCGGCGGGGACGCCGACGGTGTAGTCGCGAGCCAGGCTGCCCTCCCGTCCAGCGGAGCGGGGTAGGAGCGCTGGCACCTATCACAGCAATTCGTGATATCGCGCTAACGTGCTACGCGATAGCACGAAGACCTGTGACACAACGCGAGGACCTGTGACACGCGCCGGGCGCCATGCGCGAGACGCGCGAACAAGTCGTGCGGCGCCGACGCCTGTGGCCTAGGCTAGACCGCCTGATCCCCATGCCCCGGGATCGCTCGGAGGAGGGTCTGACGACGATGGACACACGCATTCCAACCATGCCGCGCCGCGGGGTGCTGGGCCGTTGGCTCGCCCTCGCCGTCAGCGGATTGGTCGTGCTCGCAGCCTGCACGGCCTCGCCCTCGGAAACCGGCGAAACATCCCCGGCGGCGAGCGCCGGCGGCGCGGGCGCGCTCAAAGTCTTCGGCGCATTCGCCACCCAGATCGAGGAGCCCTGGGACGGCGTCATCCATACCGCCCTCCAGGCCGAGGCCGATGCCGGGCGCATCGAGTACACCTTTGCCGATGACATCGGCTACGCCGGTGACATGGAGCGCGTCCTCCGCGAGACGGCGGAGCAGGACCAGCCGGACATCATCTTCGGCGACGCCTTCGGGAACGAGGAGGCCGTGCGCGCCGTGGCGGCCGATTACCCGGACATCGCCTTCGTGTTCGGGTCCGGCGGTGGCCCGGCTGAGCCGAACTTCTCGGTCTTTGACAACTGGATCCACGAGCCCGCCTACCTGGCCGGCATGATCGCGGGCGGCGTGACCCAGACGGATGTCGTTGGTGTCGTGGGGGGCTTTCCCGTGCCGGAGGTCAACCGCATCGTCAACGCCTTCATCGCTGGCGCCCAGGAGACGAATCCGGACGTCGAGGTCAAGGTCACGTTCCTCAACAGCTGGTTCGATCCGGCCGCGGCCAAGGAAGCGGCCCTGGCGCAGGTTGGTGCCGGCGCCGACGTTCTCTTCGCGGAGCGCTTCGGGGTGATCGAAGCGGCGCAGGAGAACGACCTGGTCGCCATCGGCAACATGAGCGATCAACAGGAGCTCGCGCCCGGGCACGTGGTGACCAGCGTGACCTGGAACATGGCTCCCACGGTGGGGTACGTCATCGACCAGGTGCTGGCCGGCTCGTACACGGCCCAGGACCTGAAGGACTTCTCGATGGTGGGCAAGGGCGGCGCCGCGTTGGCGGCGATCAACGCCGATGTCCCCGGCGGCGTGCCGGACGACCTGGCCGCCCTGGTCGCCGAGCGAGAGGCGCAGATCAAGGCGGGGACGTTCCGGGTCGACATCAACGAGGGCACCCCGCCGGGCTCGGTGGTGCCCGGCTAGCGGTCCCGTTGGCGGTCCTGTAGCGGCCCCAAGATGAGCGCAGGTGGCGCGCCTGAC
>JBIOTW010000113.1:0-53268 GCA_044866355.1 Candidatus Limnocylindria bacterium
GTTGTTCGTCGCAAAATTCGGATCGAACGCCACCCCCCAGCAGCCCGCGCTCGCCACTGGAGTTGACGGTAAGGGAGACGAAGGGAGGCCCCAGCAACGCGCCGTTCTTGATCACCCGCAGGGCGCCGCCCTGCTGCGCGACGAACAGGCGGCCGTCGGGTGCGAACGCCATGGCTGTTGGGTTCGGCATCCCGCTCGCGACGATCGTGTCGGTAAAGCCCGCGGGGACGGTCGCGGCGGCGGCCGGGGCTGCGAGGACCAGGTTGCTGGTCAGGACAAGGGCGACGACGAGGGAGCGGCCGATCGGGGTCTTTCCCATCGCAACCAGACTACCCGGTCGTGCGATCCCGAGGCCAGCGACACGATGGTCCCACTCCAGCCGGAACCGATCGCTCCGCCCGATTCGGCACTGCTGGCGTGCCGACTTACCAGCTCTCACCCGAGCCCGAACCAGCCTGAATTGGGCTGTCCGATCGTCGACCTCGCCACGACGCTCAGGTTCTGCCTGCGTCGTGCTCTCCGAGCGCACCGATACCTGCTGAGAGCTGCGCAAACGCGGCCTGCACCACCTCTGGCAGCGCGGGATGAACGAAGATCGCGCGGCGCAGGACGTCCACCGTGAGGCGCGACCGGACGAGATTTGCGACCCCTTGGATCAGCGTCGATGCATCGGCGCCGAGGATGTGACAGCCCAGGATCTCGCCGGTGTCCGGATCGGCGAGGACCTTCACGAAACCATCGTGATCCTCAATCGACGATCCCCAAGCGGTCTGATCGTATTCGTACGAGGCGACGACATGTCGTACCCCGCGCTCGCGGGCCTCCCGCTCGAGGAGTCCCACGCTGCCCACCTGCGGCGAGCCGAAGATGGCGTGCGGCATGGCGTGATAGTCGACCGCCTGGAGATCATCGGGATGGAGGATGTTGTAGGCAACGTGGGCGGCCTCCAGGTTGGCGCTGTGCTTGAGCATGTACGTGCCCACGATGTCGCCGAGTGCCCAGACTCCGGGGACGTTGGTGCGCAGGAACTCATCCGTCCGCACGAAGCCCTCCTCGTCGAGTTCGATCCCGCATTGCTCGGCCCCGAGGAGGTCGGCGTTGGGAATGCGGCCCGTGGCGATCAGCACCTCGTCGCCCACGACCTCCTCCGTCTGCCCGTCACGAACGAGCCGTAGCGACACCTCTGACCCCCGACGCGATACGCCCGTAACCTCGGAGTTGAGCCGAAGGTCAAAGCGCCGCCCGTAGGACTGCGTGAATCGCGAGCTCACGTCGTCGTCTTCGTCGCTCAGCAGCCGCGGACCGCGGCTCACGATGGTGACCTCGGTCCCAAGGGCCTCGAAGACATGGCCGAGCTCTGCGGCCACGTAGCCGCCGCCCACGACCAGCAGCCGCCTGGGCTGGCGCTCCAGGCGCATGACGTCGTCCGAGGTGCGAACCTTGACCGCATCCAGGCCCCTGATCTTCGGGACCCCGGGACGACTTCCGGCGGCGATGACGATGGTGTTGGCGGTCAGCCGCCGCCCGTCGGCCTCGAGCAGGTTGGGACCGATGAAGCGCGCCTCCCCCTTGACGACCTCGATCGTCTCGGCGCGCCGGTTCGCCTCCTCGATGCTCGCCGCATCGGCGTCGATCTCGGAGAAGACGCGCTCGACGATGAAGTCCCAGTCAATGGCTTCGATCCGCGCGTCGACGCCAAACAGCTTGGCGCGGCGGACCGTGCGGGCCACGTCGGCCACGTGAACGAGCATCTTGGACGGAATGCAGCCGCGATTCAGGCAGGTCCCGCCGAAGGGGCCGCTCTCCACGACCGCGGTGCGCCACCCGCGCGAGGCGCCCGCCGCTGACACTTCGGCGCCCGAACCCATGCCGATGACGATCAGATCGAACTTCTCCGCCGTGGTATGGGCGGCGTGTGGAACGTCGCTGATGCTCACATCCTCCCTCCGGCACGTGGAACCGATTTGTTCGCGATGAGACGGTGAATACGCGGAACCTGCCACTCGCGCTGTGAGCGGCGTGACACGACGATGAGGCTGAGTAGGCCGATTGGGGGATGGCCCGCAGTCGATGTTCGCGCGAAGGTAGAGGAGCGATGGCGGCTCCAGCCCGGCCGATCCCGGTCGTTACTCACCCGACCTGGCTACGCGCTGCGTGGGTGCGCACCGGGCAGCTGCTGGAGTCGGATCGCGCTGGCTGGCTGCTATGCGCGACCGGGCTGGTGGTCCTCGTGCTGAGCGCGCTGGCATCGGTCGTGTCAGCCCCGTCCGCGACGAGCTCAATCATGCTCACCGCCCTGGGTGTTGCGATCAGCCTCGTCGTGGCGTTGGCCGCGCCCGTGGGGGCACGCGTGGCCGTGGTCGGCGGGGCTGTGTCCGTTGTCGCGACCGGTCTGTATGCAGCGACGACATTCGAAGCGACCCCCACGGTGGTGTGGCTGTTCGCCTACGTCGTGCCGGCCGTGGGCCTAGCTCGTGGTCCCCTGGCCGGCGGGGTGGCCGGCTTCGTGGCGGCGCCGGTCCTGCACATCGTGGAGACCGGGGTGCTGTTCGAGCCGCTCGATCCGCAGGGCCCGTTCGGGTTCCTGATCCTTATCGCGCTGGGAGCTGCGCCCGGCTACCTGATGACCGTGGCGCGTGATCGAAGGGTGGCGCTCGATGCCGAGCTGCGACGCGCGGAAGCACTCCTCGACGAGACGCAGCTGGCGCGCGCTGCCGAAACCGACGCCAAGCGCCACTCGGTCTTCATGCTCGCCCGGGCCGCCGAGGCGCGCGACGGAACGACCGGCGCACACATCTACCAGGT
The DNA here is from genome assembly GCA_044866355.1 of Candidatus Limnocylindria bacterium. GTDB lineage: Bacteria > Chloroflexota > Limnocylindria > QHBO01 > QHBO01 > DASTEQ01. Next base: position 2,806 of record JBIOTW010000113.1, read on the forward strand.
CCGCGACCTGGCAGCCGCGCTGGCCGAAGCTACCGGCGCGGACCCGGAGGAGGCGGAGCGCATCGGCTGGTCGGCGATGCTCCACGACGTCGGGAAGCTCCGGGTGCCCGACCGCATCCTCCTCAAGCCTGGGCGGCTCGATGACGAGGAATGGGAGGTCATCAAGCGGCACGCGGCCTGGGGTGAGGAGCTGCTCGACGGTGGTGAGCATTTCGCGTTGGCGCGTCGCATCGCGCGCTGGCACCACGAGGACTGGGACGGCAGTGGCTACCCCGATGGCCTCGCCGGATTCCAGATCCCGTTCGAGGCCCGCATCGTACGCGTCGCCGACATGTACGACGCGCTTCGCGCCGAGCGCCCCTACAAGCCGGCGTGGACCGAAGACCAGGCGCTGACCGAGGTCCAGCGGTCGCGCGGCGTCCAGCTCGATCCGGAGCTGGCCGACATCTTCCTGCGTCTGCGCGGCTGGTAGCCGCACGGTGTGCGCTCGAAGAGCCCCGACACCCAGCTGAGCATCAGGTCACCTTGAAGTCGTTGGGCGCCACGATCGGGCTGGGGCAGTTGACGACGAAGCCGATACCGCCGGTATCGGGCGTCCCGTGGTGCAAGGTGATGCGCCCGTCGGCCTCCGCGGCGTCGAGCTCGGCCTGCGAGGTGAGCAGGGTCGCATCGGCCTCGTCGTTCCAGACCGCCGTCCAGTGGTCCCACATCGGGCTCCAGGCGGGCTCGCCTGCCTTGGCTCCGAAGATCGCCGGCTGAAAGCCCATCGCGCCGGGTCCGGGGATGCCATTGCCGAAGACAGTGATCTTGCTGGTCGCGCCGGCCTCGATCAGCCCCTCGGTGCCCGGCGAGCCGACGATGCTCATCATCGGTGCCATCGGGACCGCCGAGGTGTCGGTCACGATGTAGCGGCTCTCCGGGAAGCACTGGTGAAGCTTGAAGGTGACGGTCATCGCGTCCACGTCCGGAGCCGACACGAGCGGACCGTTGGCCAGCGGCAGCCTGAGCTCGGGATCGACGCTGAGCTCGCCACCGGGCCACTTCACCAGCGGGTAGTTGACGATGGTGTCGGTTGCCTCGAGCTCGACATCGCCGGCGTCGGCGGCAGCCCGCACGGCTGCGGCCGAATCGAGCACGGTGGTCGACGAGGCGCGGACGCGGGTCACCCGCGAGAGTGGCGTGAAGCCCTCCATGCCCGGCACCGAGCTGAGGACCGGGAGCTGGTCGGGCGCGCCCTCGTCGAAGAGGTAGAGGTCGGCCGTGCCGCCGTCGAGGTTGGCCGCGGCGGACAGGAGCGGCACGAAGACAAGGCCTTCGGCCTCGGCGAAGGCGCCGTCGCTGGTATCGGTGCGCACAAAGTAGGTCGGCTGGCCGTCGACCGTGGCGGCATGCAGGCGCATGGTGACCGAGCCGCCGTTCCACTCGAAGGGACCGCGCAGCTCGAAGTCGAGCACGTCCGCCACGAGCTTCGTGGCAGCGCTGTCCGACGTTGGACTGGGAGAGGTGACACGACTGGCCGCAGGGGAGCGGCCAGCGGGCAGGCCCGACGGTGCGCAGGCCGCGACGACCAAGCCGCCGATACCGAACCCGATCAGTCGAATCGCAGCCCGGCGGCTGTACTTGGCTTGAAGCATTCCGAACCTCCGATTTGGAGTCCAATGCCAGAATCGGTGTCCGCCCAAGTTTCGGACCCGACGGCGAGCGCCGCCGTAAGCGGGCTCACACCACACTGACTCAAGCGCGTCGGTGACGGTTCGGACACAGTCGTCGCAGGTCATGCGGCCGACACCGAGGTCGATGTACTGAAGCTGCCGGTGGTTGGCGGTCACGGCATCACACGTGGCCATCGCGCCGCTGACCGTCGATGAGCTGCTGGGCGACGGCCGCGAACATCGGTGCCGTGGCTACGCCGCCCAGGTGTATGCGAGGTTACGGATCGACCCAGCGACCCGCGCTGATGATCGAGCTCCAACAACACAGGGAGTTCCTGCATGCGACCCGACATCCTCCCGGGGGCCACGTTCCCGGACTACGAGCTGCCGGACCAGACCGGGCGGCGACGGCGCCTGTCCGAGCTCCAGGGCAGCGATCCGATGATTCTCGTCCTCTCGCGTGGCCACTTCTGTCCCAAGGACCGCCGGCAGCTGCGCAACCTGGTGGAGCTCTACCCAGAGATCAACGTCGCGTACACCAGGCTGGTCACGATCAGCACCGACAACCTCATGGAAACGAATGAGATGCGCGACGCACTCGGTGCTGGCTGGCCATTCCTGTCAGACCCCGGTCGGATCGTCCAGCAGGACCTCGATATCGCCGAGTACACCGACCCGCACCACGATCCGATGATCCCGCACACCCTCGTCTTGGAGCCGAGACTCCGCATCTACTCCATCTACAACGGCTACTGGTATTGGGGCCGGCCGTCGAACGACGACCTCCGACGGGACCTGCGGGAGGTGACGCGGCGAATCCGGCCCGACTGGGACCTCGGCGCTTCCGGGCTCCGGGAACGCTGGGAGCAAGGCGAACGCGACGACTTCTGGCCCTACGGTCGATCGATGGGTGAGGTGCTTGCGGGCCAGGACGCCTGACGAGCGCGGAGCTAGTCGAGGCGGAGCAGCGGTCCCGTGCTGAAGGTTGGCACGGCGTCGATGCCGAGCTCGCGGAAGACCGCGCCTGGGATCCCGATGTCGGCCAGATAGCGCGTGCCGGAGTGGCGCCGACCGTCGCCGATCTCCGTCCCGCGCTTGGGCAGGGCCAAAGCCAGCGTCATGTGAGCCACCACCGCGGCGCCGGGTCGCTCGCCGGTGGTCGCATCGATTCCGGTCGGGACGTCAAGGCTGATCACCGGCCCGTCACCCAGGGCCGCCAAACCGATAAGCGGCTGGATGGTGTCGTCGGGGGCGCCGCGCAGGCTGTACCCGATCAGGGCGTCGAGCACCGCATCGGCACCCGGGACCTCCTCGGCCAGCTCGGCATAGGATCGGTCCTGCCCTGCCACCGCCGTTCGGACGCCCGCTGCCAGCAGGGGCTCGACCTGGGCGCGCGCCGCGGGGCGCAGCCTCAGAATCGGGCGCGCGAAAGCGACGTAAACGGCGGCTCCCCAGCCTGCCAGGCGTCGCGCCGCGACCAGCCCGCCGCCGGCGTTGTTCCCCGTGCCGGCCAGGACGAGCACCCGCCGACCGGCCATCGACCCGCCGAGCGCCCGGCGAGTCAGCTCCGCCAGCTCATGTCCTGCGTTCTCCATCATCTGCGTCAGACCGATGCCAAGTCGGTCGGTGGCGATGCGGTCGGCCGCGAGCATCGTCTCGCGGTCAACTGACGGGACCTGTCCGGCTGGCATTGCGAGGTCCGGGAGCCGCCAACTCAGCCCCGCGGCTGGTCTCGTTGCCGTCATTGGGACGATGATTGCGGGCACCAATCTCGGACCGATGTAATCGGGCCCACACCGCGCCTCGTCAGCGCGATTCGATCAAGGGCCACTTAGCTCCCGCAGCCGGTCCAGGTCCCGAATGAGCACCTGCTGATGCTCCATTTCGATCACGCCGAGCTCCCGGAGCGAGCTGATGCTCGTCGCCAGCGTCTCGCGTGACGTCCCGATCATGTCGGCCAGCTCCTGCTGGGTCAGCCGGGCGTCGATGGCCACCCCGCCATCGTTCGGCCGTCCGAAGCGGTCGGCGAGCTCAATGAGGCGCGTGGCCAGGCGCTGCTGCACCGAGCGGAACGCCATGACCTCCCGCTCGCGCTCGGAGGCCGCCAGTCGGTCGGACAGGTGGCGAATGATGTTCAGGCCAATCGCCGGAAACCGCTCGATCAGCCTCCGCAGCTCGGCGGGTGTGAAGCTGCAGATCACCGCGTCCTCGATCGCTTCGGCGTACACATCGGTCAGGTCCTGCCCCAGCCACGACATGCGGCCCACGACGCGGCCCTTGTCGAGGATGTCCAGCGTCAGCTGCTTTCCATCGGTCGTGATGCGGTAGAGGCGGACTCGACCGCTTTTGACGATGTAGAGCCGCTCGTCGTCCTCATCGGGTGAGGTAACCAGCCCGCCGGTCCGGCAGGTCGTCATCGGCAGCGTCTGGCTGATGTCGTTCAGCTGCTCGAGGCTCAATCCAGCGAAGAGGTCGACTTCGCGCAGGAGGCCGGCCTTGAGATCGGCATCGGTTAACGGGTCGCCGGTGGCGACGTCCGCTCCTCGGCTGTCCGCACGCCGCCAGATCCGTTTCATCATGGCGCCAATCATGGACCAAACGGCTTGCCACGCCTTGACGCCCGTCAGCAAACCTACAGACGCCGGTGGGGTCACCCGCGAAACTACGTGGTATGCGGCGCCTCGTCGGACTACTGATCGGGTTCAGCCTCCTTGCCGCCGCCTGCGCGGGACCTCGTGGGTCTGAAGGAGGGCCTTCACCTCGCGGTCCTGCCACTCCCACATTTGACCCGGCCGAGGCGGGACTTCGTGTCCCCACGTTCGGGTGGCGGACGGATTTCTCGCGGCACGAGGTTCCGCTCGAGGAGATCATCAGCGGCGGGCCTGGCAAAGACGGCATACCGGCCATCGACCAGCCTCAGTTTCTGTCCATTGACCGAGTCGCCGACTGGCTCATCGACCGCGAGCCGGTAATCGCCTTCGGGATTGGCGACGAGTGGCGCGCCTATCCGATCCAGATCCTGATCTGGCACGAGATCGTGAACGACGTCGTTGCCGGCACGCCGGTGGCCATCACCTTCTGTCCTTTGTGCCACACCGCTATAGCCTTCGATCGCAGGATTGACGGCCAGGTGCTCGACTTCGGCACCACCGGCAACCTGCGGCACTCGGACCTGGTGATGTACGACCGTCAGACCGAGACCTGGTGGCAGCAGGCCACGGGCCAGGCCATCGTCGGCCAACTGGCGGGCACGCAGCTGGAGTTCCTTCCCAGCCAGCTGATCAGCTGGGGGCAGTTCGTCGAGGCGCACCCCGACGGTGTCGTCCTCTCACGCGAGACCGGCCATCCCCGCGACTACGACCGCAATCCCTACCCCGGCTACGACTCGGTCGATTCCGATCCGTTCCTGCTCGAGGACAAGACCCTCCTGGATGGCCGCCTGTCGCCCAAGGTTCGCATCCTGGGGATCGTGATCAACGATGAGGCCGCCGCGTATCCGTTCCCGTTCCTGGCCGACCATCCCGTGGTCAACGACGACGTTGGCGGCGAGCCGATCGTCGTCTTCTGGACCGATGGAGCCGCCTCCGGCCTCGGCGGCCCGACCGTGGCCGGTGGGGAGATCGTCGGCGCGGCCAATGCCTTCCGCCGCGAGGTCGATGGGCGCGGGCTCACCTTCGAGCCCGCCCAGGATGGAGCGATGCGCGACCTCGAGACCGGATCGAGCTGGTCGTTCGACGGCCGCGCCACGGCTGGCCCGCTGGCCGGAACGCAGCTCGAGCTACTGGTTTCCGACTCGCCGTTCTGGTTTGCCTGGGCGGTCTTCCGGCCCGACACTCGGATCTGGCAACCCGAACAGGGCTGAACGGGCTGAACATGGCTCGCGGCAGCGTCCTGGCCTTGGTCGCGGCACTCCTGCTTGCGGCATGCACCGGGCCGGCGCCGGCCTCGCAGCCGCCCACATCGGTCCGGCCCGTGCCGTCCAACTCGCCGATCGCCGATCCTTGGCAGACCGACTTCGACCGCCTCGCCGAGCATGTGGCGCTCGATGACTTCGTCCGCGCCCTCCCGTGGCGCGACGCCATCCCCGCGCTCTCACGGCCGGCGGTGGTCCCCGCCTCGGAAATAGGCTGGATCCTCGATGACGAGCCGGTCATCGCCGTTGAGCGCAACGGCACGTGGCGGGCGTATCCGCTTCAGATCCTGCTGTGGCACGAGATCGTGAACGACGTGGTGGATGGCCAGCCGATCGTCGTCACGTTCTGCCCGCTCTGCCACACCGCGGTGGTGTTCGACGCGCGCCTCGACGAAGAATCGCTCGAGTTCGGCGTAACCGGATACCTGCGTCGCAGCGACCTGGTGATGTATGACCGCCAGACCCAGTCGTGGTGGCAGCAGGCGACCGGTGTCGGCCTGATCGGGACCCTTGCCGGACGGCACCTCGAGATCCTGCCGTCCAGCCTGGTCGCCTGGTCCGAATTCAGGGCGGCCCACCCCGATGCCGACGTCCTGGACCGAGCCACCGGCTACGACCGCCCATATGGTCAGAACCCATATCCGGGCTGGGATGTGGTCGAGCGCAACCCATTCTTCAAGGAGGCCGAACTCCTGGGATGTGAGGGAGCCGAGGGTTGCCTTGATCCCAAGGAGCGTGTCGCCGTGGTGAGCGCAAATGGCGAGACCGTGGTCCTCCTGTTCCGGCGCCTGGCCGACGCCGGCGGGTTGGTCGAGGTGGAACTTGGCGGCATTCCGGTCGTTGTCTGGTGGCAACCCGGCGTTCGCAGCGTTCTGGGCAATCAGCTCATCGAGCGCAGCGACCAAGCGGGGACGGTGGTGGCCTTCGACCGAAGGAACGACGACGCCGTGCTGTCCTTCGAGCTGCGCGGCGGCGTGCTCGTCGATGCCCAGTCCGGCACAGAATGGAACGCGCTCGGAGAGGCGATCGCCGGCACTCATACGGGGAGGCGGCTGCTCCGCGTCCAGGTGGATACGCCGTACTGGTTCGCCTTCGCCGCCTTCGGCGAGGGGTACCGCATCTGGTCGGAAGACAGGTAGCGTGGCCCCGCTTACATGCGGTCCTCACGTCCGGTGATTAGGCTCCTGCCCATGAGGACGATGTTCCCTGTCATTGTCGGCATCGCGTTGTTGGCCGCCGCATGTTCGGCTCCGGCCTCGAGCGAGCAGGGTGCCGGTTCAACGGATGGAGCCGTGTCGTCTGGCAGGCCGTCCGATACGGATCCGCTGCTGGCGCTGGAGCTGGTGGACGTCCGTACGGGAGCCACGTTCACCCTGGGTGAGCTGGCGGCCGAGAAGCCGGTGCTCGTTGAGGCCATGGCCATCTGGTGCACGACCTGCCGGGCGCAGCAGCGCGAGGTGGTCGACGCCCATGCGCTGCTCGATTTCCATTCGGTCGGCATCGATGTCGATCCGAATGAGCGCGTGGAGGACCTCGCCGAATACGCCGAACGCGAGGGCTTCGACTGGCGCTTCGCGATGGCCGATCCGCAGCTGGTCCAGCTGCTCACCGACCGTTTCGGATTCGGTGTTACCAATCCGCCTTCGACACCCACATTCGTGATCTCCGCCGATAGCGGCATTCGCGCGCTTGAGTTCGGTCGGGTCCGCTCGGCCGATGAGCTGGTGGCCGAACTGGCGGCCGGCTGAGGCCCGGCCCCCGGAAGTGGACATCTACCTCGACGCTCGCATCGTAGGCTGATGGGATGATCTCGATGCGAGCATGGATCCGGATCACCCTGAGCCCGCCGATCCTCCGGCGCGCCCTGGCCACCTGCGCGGTCGTAGGCGTCATCCTGACGCTGGCCAACCATGGCGCAGAGGTGTTCGGCGGGCGGCTCCGTCCGGACCACCTCTGGCCGATCGCGTTCACCTTCATCGTGCCCTTCGTGGTGGCGACGATCTCCAGCGCGGCGGTCTTCAGGGAGCCGCATGACGCCGGCCGCCACGAGACCAATCGATCGACGCACGAGATCGAGGCGATGGCCACCTTCCCGGAATCGAATCCCAGCCCGGTGCTGCGCCTTGCGACGAGCGATGTGCTGCTGTACGCCAATCCGGCTAGCGCGCCACTCCTCGAGGCGTTGGGCGCTAGGGTGGGAGCCCCGCTTCCTCCGGACCTCGCGACAAGGCTCCGCTCGGCGGCTGGTCCGGTGGCGACTCGTGTAGTCCAGATCGAGGCCGCCGGCCACACCTATCTGCTCAATCCAGTGGCTATCAGTGACCGTGGCTTCATCAACGTTTATGGCACCGAGGTGACCGAGTTGGAGAAGGCCAACGCAGCCGCGGCGTAGCGCTGCGGATCTCATCTCAGCCTGGCGGCGGACCCGGGAGCGGTGTCGGTGACGGAGGTCAAGGGTTCAGTTGCGCCGGCCTCCGACGGCCGCCGATGATCGCGGCGAGGATGACGTGGCAGATCCCGAGGGCTCGCAGTCGCGCGGGTGGAGCCTGGCCGCTCGGGCCCGCAGCGCGGCCAGCTCGCGCTCCGGCTGGTGCAAATCGGCGATCTTGGTCTTGACCTCGGCATGGCGGTGCTCGATCAGATGGGTGACGACCCGGCACGGCGGCTCACCCGCGTCCCGCTCCCTTCGGTAACCCATCGCTTGGCGTCCTTCCTTGAAGCGAATGGCTCGCCAGGTTGGCTGCGCAAGGCATACGCCTAGGCACCGGGGCGCTGGAGGGCGTAGGCAACCGCCTCCTCCACCGTCATCGCGCGACCCTGCTCCCACGCTGCCGCTAGCGTCGTGTTGCCCGCGGCCGCGGTCGCTCGATCGGGCGCGCGGTACTCGGGCACGCCGCGAGCGATCACCGCGAACGAGGTCCCGGTCGTGGCCGCGAGCTCGCTCGCCGCGCCAGCAAGGCGCATCGCTGCCGGCGGATCGCCCTCTCGCAAGGCAAGCGCGGCGAGCTCGTCGAAGATCACCGCAATTCCCGAGAGGTCGCGCGCCGCGGCGAACAGTGTCAGCGCGTCGAGCAGGTTCGTGCGCGCCGTGTCGAGATCACCGAGCTGGAGCGCCGCGTCGCCGATGATGTCCAGGCACCACGCCAGGTAGTGCGTGTCGTCCAGCATACGCAGGCGAGTCGCTCCCTCGAGCGCGCTCTCAGCGGCAGTCTCCCATTGGTGCCGGAAGAAGGCCTGCACGGCACGGGCCTCGTACACGCGCGCAGACCCGAGGTCGTCGCCGATGCTCTCGAAGATCTGGCCCGCCTCGCGCAGCAGTCCTTCGGGGAGCGACGGATCGTCGTCGGGCGTAAGCACGAGCGGCAGGTGGGCGTATGCGAGGTTGAACAGCGCATTGGCCAGCATCGGCCTGTCGTCGAGCGCGCGACCGATACGGACGCTCTGCTCGTAGTACCCGCGCTCGGAGCGCTGGTCGCCCTGCCAGTGGGCGATCCCGCCCGCCGCCTCGTAGGCGCGGGAGAGCTCGCGCGGATGACGCTCTGCACCGGGCAGCTCGATGATCGCCGTGATCCGAGCCCGCGCCTCGCGCAGGTACCCGCGCATCTGCCAGAGACGCCACAGCGCGGCGCCCAGTCGCAGCGCCGGCTCGACGCGCTCGCGCTCGATGGCCCAGTCGAGCGCCGCGCGGAAGTTGTCGAGCTCGCGTTCCAGCCGATCGAGCCACGGCCGCCGCCGGGTGGTCAGCAGGTGCGGTTCAGCCTCCTCGACGAGCGCGACGAAGACCTCGAGGTGCCGGTCGCGGACCTCGACCTCCTCGTCGCTCGCGCTGAGGCGCTCGGAGGCAAATTCGCGGATGGTGCGCAGCATCCCGAAGCGAGGGTCGCCGCGCTCGTCGTCCATCGCGCTGAGCAAGCTCTTGTCGCTGAGCGAGGTGAGCCCGTCCAGCACGTCGACGCCGAGCGGCCGACGTACGCCGTCCACGACGGCCGATGTCTCGCCGAGCGTGCCGCCCCCATTCAACACCGCCAGCCGCGCGAACAGCCGGCGCTCCGTCGGCTCGAGCAGCTCATAGCTCCAGCCGATCGTGTCCCACACTGCGCGCTGCCGTGCCGGGACGTCGGACGTCTCCTGCCTCAGCAGCGACAGCCGGTCGCCGAGCCGCGACAGGATCGCCTGGGGCGAGAGGATCCGGACCCGCGATGCGGCCAGCTCGATGGCGAGCGGCAGGCCGTCGAGACGGACGCAGATCTCGGCGATCGCAGTCGCATTGTCGCTCGTGACCGAGAAGTCGGGACGCACGGCCATCGCCCGCTGGACGAACAGCGACACCGCCTCGTAGCGCGAAACGGTGTCGGGCGAGACGGAACCCGAGCTGTCGGGGAGCGCCATCGGTGGAACGCGGAAGACGTGCTCTCCCGCGACACCCAGGACCGATCGGCTGGTCACCAGCATGCGAACGTTCGCTGCGGCGCGCAGAAGCTCGGCAAGGAAGCCGGCTGAGGCGACCAGCTGCTCGAAGTTGTCGATCACGAGAAGCAGTTCGCGGTCAATCAGGTACTCGACCACGCGTGCGCCGGCTGGCTCGTCGCCGCGCCCGGCCTCCATGATCTCGAGCGCCTGACCGATGGCGGACGGCACGAGGGCGGCGTCGGTGACCGCGGCAAGCGGGACGAATCGAACGCCGTCCCGGAATCGCTGGCCGAGCCTCGCGGCCAGCTCGATCGCGAGGCGGGTTTTGCCCGTGCCGCCCGTCCCAAGGAGGGTGACGAGCCGCGCCGACTCGAGCCGATCCGCCGCCGCGGCGAGCTCTCGCTCTCGACCGACGAAGCTCGTCAGCTGGGCGGGAAGATTGTCCAGCGTCGGGTCGCCGCCCCGGATCGGTGGGAACTCCGACGGCAGGCCCTCGATCACCAGCTGATGGAGGCTCTCCGGTCGAGAGATGTCCCTGAGCCGATGAGCGCCGAGGTCGCGCATCGTGACACCGGACGGCAGGGAGCCCTCAGCGAGCTCCGCCGCTGCCCTGGACAGGAGGACTTGGCCGCCGTGTGCCGCAGCCCCGATCCGCGCGGCCCGGTGGACGTCGAGTCCGACGTAACCACCCCCGCCGACGACTGCGTCGCCGGTGTGCAGACCCATCCTGACTTTGACCGACACGTCGCTCGGCCACCCGTTCCGGGCCAGCGCGCGCTGGGCGTCGGCCGCCGCGGCGACGCCCGCTGAGGCCACCCGAAAAACGACGAAGAACGAGTCTCCCTCCGTCCCGACCTCGACGCCGCCGTGAGCCGAAAACGAGCCACGCAGGCGCTGATTGTGGTCCTCGAGGACGTCCGGGTACGCCGCACCGAGCTGCTGCAGGAGGCGCGTGGAGCCCTCAATGTCGGTGAACAAGAACGTCAGCGTCCCGGTCGGCAGATCGGTCATCGGCGGCGTACCTCCGACCGATTATCGAGTATGCCTGGCCAATCGTTCGCAGTCTGTGATGTACGGACCGAAGCTTGTTGTTCTGCCTATCCTGCCCGCTGTGAAGCTTGGACCCGAGTCTCGCCTCGCGGAGGTTCTGGCCGGGATGTCCGTGGCGACCGACCTTGCGATGGGATTGCCGCTGGGGCATGCGATCCGGGCGTGCCTGGCCGCGACCCGCCTTGGGCGCCGGCTGAACCTAGCCGATCGCGACCTCGCCACCGTCTATTACACCTCGCTGCTCCGCTACGTCGGCTGTACCGCGTTCTCGCACGAGGAGGCGCAGCTGGCGGGGGATGACGTCGCCGCGCGGCGGATGGGGGCGGGCGTTGATTTCACCCGTCCCCGCGAGGCCTTTGGGTTCATGATCCGGCTCACGGCCGGATCACCGCCCCCCGCCCGGCTGCGGTCGGTTGCTGCCGGAATCGCCGGCGGCCGCGGCTTCAACGCCGCGCTGAAGACGGCGAACTGCGAGGTCGCGGCGCGCACCGCGGAGCGGCTTGGGCTGGGCAGCGAGGTGGCAGCCCCGCTCTACCAGATCTTCGAGCGCTGGGACGGGAAGGGCGTCCCGGCCGGGCTCGCCGGAGAGCGCGTTGCCCTCGCCTCGCGCCTGGCAAACGTGGTCCACTGCGCCCTGCTGGCCCAGGAGGTCGGCGGCACCGAACTGGGCGACGTGGTAGTACGCCATCGGTCCGGAAGCTGGCTCGACCCGGAGGTCACCCGCGCGTACCTGCGCCATCGGTCGGAGCTGTGGGTTTCAGCTGACGACGACGCGTGGCGGGAGACACTCGCTGAAGAGCCCTCCCCAATCCGGCTCCTGGCTCCGACGGACCTGCGCGGCGTTGCGGCCGCCTTCGCAGACCTCGCTGACCTCAAGTCGCCGTTCCTACACGGCCACGCTCGGGCCGTGGCTTCCCATGCCGAGGCCGCCGGACGCGAGCTCGGCCTGGGCGATGCCGAGGTGGAGGTGCTCGAGCACGCAGCGCTGCTCCATGACCTTGGGCGCGTGGCAATCTCGACCTCGATCTGGGAGAAGCCCGGGCCACTCACCGAGCTCGAGTGGGAGCAGGTGCGCCAGCATCCGTACCACACCGAGCGGATTCTGAGTCGGGCGCAAGTCTTCTCGGAGGTCGCCAGGATCGCGGCGCTCCACCACGAGCGCCTGGACGGCAGTGGCTATCACCGCCAGCTCCCGGCCGCCCTCCAGCCGATGCCCGCGCGCCTGCTCGCCGCGGCTGACGTTCTCTCTGCTTTGCTCGCCGACCGCCCCCACCGCCCGGCGTTCTCGATCGGGGCTGCGGCCGGCGAGCTCGAATCAGCGGCAGAAAGGGGCCAGATCGATCCCGACGCGGCTGACGCCGTGCTCGCGGCGCATGGCCGCAAGCTCCACCGCCGCGCGCGACGCTGGCCGGGCGGCCTGACTGACCGCGAGGTCGAGGTCCTGCGGTTGCTCGCGGCGGGCCAATCGAAGCGCGACATCGCGCGTGAGCTCTTCATCTCCGGCTCAACGGCACACACCCACGTCGTGCACATCTACGAGAAGATCGGCGCAACGACGCGGGCGGGTGCTGCGCTGTTCGCGATGGAGCACGGCCTCTCGCTATTGGGAGCAGATGAGAAATCGACTGTTTGATCGATGGTCGCGGCGCCAATGGCCGCCTAGCCTCGTTGCGTCGGATCCCGTAGCACACGAGGACGAGGACCATGGACCAGGCAGTAGCGGCGGCCGAGCGCCACGTCTCGGCTTTCAACCAGCACGATCTCGAGGCTCACTCCGCGAACGAAACCGAGGACATCGATTGGAGCCAGCCGGGAGTCAGCGTCGCAGGCCGGGAGGCCGTCGCAGCGCTCCAGCAGGCACTCTGGGCCGCGTTCCCGGATGCACGCATCGACCTGGTGAGGCGGGTCGCAAGCGCTGACACCGTCATGAGCGAGGAAGTCTTGAGCGGGACGCAGACGGGCCCGCTCGTCACGCCGTCGGGCACGCTGCCTCCCAGCGGTCGCATGATCCGCATGCCGTTCGTCACAGTCCAGCAGGTCCGAGATGGGAAGATCGCGGCAGAGCGCGTCTACTTCGACCAGCTGGATTTTCTCGGCCAGCTCGGCATCGCTCCGGTTGACCCGGCACGTTGAGCGGGAGCGTGGGGCGAGCTGCTGGTACCGCTCGCCCCACGGCTTCGCCTCCTGAGCACACCGAACCCTTCAACGCGCCGGAATTACGGTGCACCGCAGCGCCGGCCTCAAGGTCTGGACCTTGATCTGACCCCTCAGACGCGGGCTGCGTAGATCCGCCATTCGCCCGGTACGCCCTTGAGGACGTGGCTGCCTCGATCCTCGAATTCGAAGCCCGAGCCGACGACCAGCTCCCTTACGGTCCCTGAGACGAGGATCTCGCCTGCATCCGCAAGCGCCGAGATTCGAGCCCCGATGTGGACCGCGAGCCCAGCGATGTCGTCAGGCCGGACCTCAATCTCCCCGATGTGCAGGCCGGACCGGATGTCGATCCCCAGATCGCGGAGTCCGTCTCGGATCGCCGCCGCGCAGCGGATGGCTCTGGCCGGGCTTTCGAACGTCGCCAAGAACCCGTCGCCAACAGTCTTCACCTCTCGGCCCCCGAACCGTTCCAGCGCGCGTCGAACCGTGGGATGGTGCTCGGCCAGGAGCGCCTGCCAGCGCTCGTCGCCCAGGTCGGACGCCAATCGGGTCGAGCCGACGATGTCGGTGAAGAGCACGGTCGCCAGGACGCGGTGCGGCTCGGGCGCGGTCCGGACTCCGGTGAGGAAGGCCTGGATCTCGCTCACGATCGCCTCCCGGTCGCCGGCCCAGATCATGTTGTCGATGCCGGGCAGCTCCACGTACTTTGCGCCGGGGATGTGCTGGGCGAGATAACGCCCGTGCTCGACACGGAATCCCGGGCCTGGGCTCGGTGGATGACGAGGGTCGGAACGCGGATCTGGGGGAGTAGGTCCCGGACGTCGCTGTTGTAGATGAGCCGCACGATCGCCACGGTGCTGCCTGGACTGGCGGCCTGCCGCTCGTACCGGGCCCACGTGTTCCGGAACCTGGCGTCGCCGGCCAGGCTCGGGGCGAAGAGGTCGAGCATGACGCCTCGCCCCATGCCCTCTTCGGCCTTGCTCGAGCGCCAGCTCCAGGATCTCGGGCGGGGCGCCGATCGGAAAGTCGGGGGTGGCGAGAAAGCGAGCGAAGCAGTCGACGAGGACCAGCGCGGAGACCCACTCCGGGTGTGCCGCCGCAAAGGACATCGCCAGGAAGCCGCCGCCGATGTTCGTGACCAGCGCAGCTCGTTCGGAGTTCACAGCGTCGAGGACGACGGGCATGTCCTCGACCCAGTCATCGATCGTCGGCAGGACCGCCGTCGGCACCGGGTCGGACAGCCCGGATCCGCGATTGTCGAACATGATCAGGCGGCTGAACGAGGCGAGACGCTCGAGGAGGTCGGCCAGCGGCGGGACGTCCCATTGGGCATCCATGTGGCTGAACCACTGGTCGACGAACAGCACGTCTGGCGGCCCCTCGCCGAGAACTTGGTAGGCAAGGTGGAGGGCGCCATGCCGCGCGTATCGCGTCTCCGGAGTCACCGTGCACAGCGTAGCCGTCAATACAGCGTTTGAAGGGCTTGGGAGCCGCGCCGATTAGCCTTCGGGCAAAAGGGTCGGGATTCGACGCAGATTCGACGCAGATTCGAGGGCCCTACCCCCTGGGGCGCGCCTCGAAGATCCCGAACCAGTAGCCGGGCACGAGGTCATGCGTCACCTTGAGCTCGAACCCGGCACGCTCCATCTCCCTGCGGATCCGCCCGGGCGGGTAGGCATGTCGCCCGAGCCGTCGGGCGAGGAGGCCCTCGCGCTTGGATTCGAGGATCGCCACTCTCCCGGCTGGGCGCAGAAACGGTCGCACCGCCGTGAAGTAATCGGCCGGGTGGCGGAGGTGGTGGTACGTCGCCGAAACGAAGAGGAGGTCAACCGGCTCCGGGATAGTGAGCCGATCGCGGGCCACCAGGACCGTGCGGAGGGTCATCAATCCGTGCTCGGCAGCGACGCGTTCCAGCTCCTCGAGCCTCGTCCGATCCGCCTCCAGTGCGTAGACAACGCCGCCCGGCGCGACGGCGCGCGCCAGCTCCAGCGTGAAGTGGCCGGCCCCCGGACCGAGGTCCGCCACGATGGCGCCCGGCTTGACATCCAGCGCTCTGACCACGCGACCCGGATCGCGAAGCCGGTCCTGGCGGGTCCCACCGGCGTAGAGCAACCGCCGGAGCGGCGCGGGCAATCGGTTCAACATCGACTGGCTTTGCGCAGTCAGCGCACCCGCGGGTACGCCAGCTCACGCGCCATCAGCGCCAGCGGTACCACGGCAGTCGCCCACAGGGTGGCGATGGCATCCGGGGAGCTGAGACTCGGATCCGGCGTGGTCTCGACATTCATCGGCGTCGCATCCTCCAGCGTCGCATGCTATCGGCAGACCAGATAACAGAGGTCACTATTCCCGAGGAGGAACACGGTGAGCAAGACGACGACAGAGCCCACAACCCGCACCCTGGATGTGCCGGGTGCCACGTTGACCTATGACGTCCGGCCCAACGATGAGAGCACTGAGCCGATGCTCATGCTCATCGGGTCCCCGATGGCTGCCGCCGGATTCGGCACGCTCGCGGGCCACTTCACCGACCGAACCGTCGTCACCTACGACCCCCGTGGGTCCGAGCGTTCTCAGATGACCGATCCAGCCAACCCTTCGACGCCGGACGAGCGCGCAGACGATGTGCATCGGATCATCCAAGCGCTCGACGCCGGCCCGGTGGACCTCTTCGCCAGCAGCGGCGGAGCCGTAGACGCCCTGGCGCTGGTTGCGAAGCACCCCGAGGACGTGCGGACGCTCGTCGCGCACGAACCCCCGCTCGCCTCGGTCCTGCCCGATCGCGAGCTTGCGGAGGCGGCCGCCCGCGCGGTCCACGAGACCTACCAGCGCAGCGGCTGGGGCGCGGGAATGGCGCATTTCATCGCCGTCACCAGCCACCGGGGTCCTTTCACCCCGGAAGTCGTGGCCCAGCCTCCACCCGATCCGGCGAAATTCGGCATGCCAACTGAGGACGACGGCTCGCGAAACGACGTGATGCTCGGCGGGAACATGATCAATACCAGTCACTTCGAGCCCGACTTCGACGCGTTGCGCTCAGCATCGACCCGGATCGTCGTGGCCGCCGGTGCCGAGTCGGAGGGCCAGATGACGAGCCGCGGCGCCTTCGCAGTCGCACGGCGGCTCGGCACCGAGCCGGCGATGTTTCCGAGTGGACATGGCGGGTTCTTCGGCGGTGAGTACGGCCAGATGGGAGAGCCGGAAGCGTTCGCGGCCAGGCTGCGCCAGGTCCTCAGCGCCGAGGCCTGATTTTCTGATCGTCCGGCTATGGGGGACCAGCCGTCACGCGTCCCACCGGACGCGAATTCGCGCCTGAAGACCGGGCAGCGGCAGGGACTCCGCCTCCGCCTCGACAGCGTCGCGTTCCTGCCGCGAGAGGCGGCGCCAGGACGAGATTGTGACGGCGGCCCCGGCGCGTCGCCACGTCCCGATAATCTCGCCACCCACCAGGACGGCGCCCGGCCATACGCGCGGGGTCCAGAGGGTCCGCCGACGCTCGGCCTCGGGAACCAGGAGCTCGCGGTCGGCGCCCTGGAGGAGGAAGTACGTATCGCCGCTGGGCAGCAGTCGCGCCGGGGCCCTCGGCCCCGGCCGGGCGCGGAACGCCGGCTCGTCGGTGGTCAGGATCCAACCGTCGCCAACCGGAGTTCGAACCGGGGTCAGCGACTCACCGAGCGCCTCGTATGCTGCGCGGGCTTGCGCCGGACC
Source organism: Candidatus Limnocylindria bacterium (assembly GCA_044866355.1). Lineage (GTDB taxonomy): Bacteria > Chloroflexota > Limnocylindria > QHBO01 > QHBO01 > DASTEQ01. The sequence goes on from JBIOTW010000113.1 coordinate 19,693, forward strand.
GATGCCGGCCCAATCTGCGAACCCAGCGGGCGTCGTGGGTCCGAAGACGTGAAGATACCGCCGAGCGAGCTCCAGGCGCGCCTCGAATGGGTCGACCTTGGGCGCCGGGACGGTCCAGATCTTCGGCTGCCGAGCACCTTCCCAGCGGATCAGGACCGTGCCTGTCGTCGCCGCGTAGCGCAGGCGATTGGGTGGCTCGCCAAGCCCGCGCCCCGCCTCGCCATAACCCATCGTCCGGCCCCGGAGAAAAGCACTGAGGCGGGCCGCCAGGTCCATGGCGACGCCCCGGCCCCTGGCGTCGTCCGTGAACCTCCCGAGTGAGAAGACCGCGACGTCGTCTCGCGGGACGACGTACGCCTGGAATCGTGGACCCCACAGCTGGGCCAGGGAAGGGTCCTCCCACGTCGACGGCTCCGTCCCATCGACACGAGCATGGATCGAGAGGAGTGCGGCGCGGGGCATGCTGTCCTGCAGGCCGGCCCACGCGGCCTGCCGGAGGGCGTCCGCGCCGGGTGGGAGCCGCTTGTCGAGCGCCTGGACGTTTCGTCGGTACGCGAGGGTCTGCGTCCGCGTGAGGTCGAGCCGCCTGCTCATCTCACGTCCGGGAGACCACGGCCCGCACCGCCCGCAGCAGTCCATCGGCGTGCGTCGTCACCCTGACGCCGAACGGCAGGCTGTGATGAGTCATGGTTCGAGCCAGCCATGCGACATCGGCCGCTGTTGCGGTGACGAGCCGGAACCGCTTCATCCGGAACGCGGCGATTGTCAGGGAGACCGTCCGACCGGTCGTGGGATCAAGCTTCGGGAGATAGGCCAGGGCAAGGTCGCCGCGATATTCCGCGTGGCCCGAGATCCCCTCGTAGTCGGTGATGAAGTCGCCGCAGCCGTAGAGGATGAGGCGGCTCCGGTAGAACTCGATGGGACGGGGATGGTGGGACGAGTGGCCGTGGATGACATCCACGCCCCCCTGGTCGATAAGGGCGTGGGCGAATTGGCGCTCGACTGACGGGATCTCGTATCCCCAATTGGAGCCCCAGTGGATCGACGCCACGACGACGTCGCCGGGACGTCGCACGCCGGCCAGTCGCGAACCGATCGCCGATGGGAGATCGGGAGCCCAGTCCTCGAGGACGACGACGCCCGGTCGACTCGGACCCGCCGCCCATTCCCGCGGGACCCCGCTCGTGGTCGAGGCGATTCCGATCACGATGACCCGGCGCTGCGCTGCGTCGACGATGGCGGGCGCCTCTGCCTCCGCCAGGTCGTGGCCCGCGCCCGCGGTTGCGAGTCCGGCGCCGTGCAGGCTGTCGAGGGTCTCGACGAGGCCGGCGCCACCCCAGTCGAGGACATGGTTGTTGGCCAGGACGCAGCAGTCGATGCCAGCAGCTCGTAGGACCGCGACGTTCGCCGGATGGGTTCGATAGAGGACCTCCTTCCCAGGCCACCCCGCCGCGCTCGTGGTGACAGCCGTCTCGAGGTTGACGATGCTGGCGTGGGGGGCGTACGAGCGAATGACGTCGAGCGCCTCACCCCAGACGTATCCAGGGCCGACCGGCCTGGGAATGGGCCCATTGGCGCGTTCGGCGAGGTCGACGTAGGCCTCGGCCGATGACACGTGCGGTTCGAAGAGGCGTGGCTCCACCGAGTGCCGCATCACCTGGTCGATGCCGCGACCGATCATGACGTCGCCGCACAAGAAGAGCCGGATCATGCCGTAGGGGTACCAGATCTGCCTCGATCGGCGCACGGCGCCTTCAGTTAGCGGTGGTAACCCCGCTGGCGAGATACCGATCCCGCTGGGCCTTGTCGAGCTTCTCGATCGAGTAGCGCAACATCACGCGCGGCATCGCCGCGGCGTGGGCGTCGAGGAACTCCAATAGCCGGGCTACGTCCTTCTTGCCCGCCTCCCGAAGCATCCAGCCCACGGCCTTGCGGACGAGGTCTTCCTCGTCACGCAGAAGCAGTTCGGCGATCCGGAACGTGTCGTCCAGGTCGCCCTGCCGAATGAACGCGTGGCAGGCGAGGACGGCCGTCCGGCGTTCCATCGGACGATCGGATCGGGCCAGCGTGTACAGGATGTCGCGCGGCTTATCTCGGAGGTACATGCCCACCACGAAGATCGCGCTTCGGTCGACCAGATCCCAGGAATTGATGCGCTCGTGGCGCCTGATGTACAGGTCGAACAGCGCCTTGCGCCGTTCCTCCGACGTCTTTCGGCTTCGCGCCTGCCAGTCCATGATGCTGACCGCACCGACCCGCACCTCATGGATCGGGCTCTCGAGGAGCGCCTCGATCTCTCGAGGCGCCATGTTCATCTGCTCCTTGGCGAGCGCGAAGATCTGGCCCATGCGAACGCCGATGAACAGATCTGAGGCATCCGCTTCCATCCCTCGATAGTGCTCCACGTCCCTCAAAGGCCGTAGTTGATTGAGCTTCTCGACGAATTGGTCGGCAGTGAATTCCATCGTTTCTCCACCAATTCGGTCGGGCGCATTCAAGGACTTGACAGAGTCGTTAGTATGCTTACTATCTAGTTAGCAGACTACGTAATATTCCTGGAGACTTCTCATGATTGTGACGACTCGGCAAACCGACCATATTCTGGCTGCTCAACCAGCGCCGAAGCCGCGGTTCGGTGGCGTCCTCTGGCGCCTTGCTCGTCTTACCAATCCAGTCTCGCTTCCGTTGGCTGGGAAGCGCTGGAACCCGATCTTCGCCATCGTTGAGCACTCCGGCCGGAAGACGGGTCGCCTGTATGCCGCTCCGGTCGCTGCCCGACGCGTGAATGGCGGATTCGTGATCTCCCTGGCCTTCGGAGCGCAGGTCGACTGGTACCGCAACCTGGTGACCGCGGGCGGCGGCACCATCCGCTGGCGCGGGAGGTCGTATCCGGTCACCACCCCGGAACGGATCAGCCCCGAAGTCGGACTGGCGGCCTTCCATCCGTTGCAACGCTTGTTGGTCCGGATCGCGGGCATCGACGGCTATGTGCGCGTGCGCGACACGGGACGTTTGTCATCGTGACTCGCTGGTCCGTGCGACTCAGTCGCTCTCGGACGGATGAGCGCGAACCAAGAGGAGCCCGGGAAACAGACCACCTCTTCGTGATCGAGGAGAGCCTGGGCTACATGGTCAATCGCGTCGCTCGCTCGATGGCCCATCAGGTGGGGGAGGAGCTGCGACCGGCGGGCGTCGGCATCGGTCAGTGGGCGGTCCTGATGTTCCTCTGGGCGCGCGATGGCATGAGCCAGGCGGAGCTGTCCAGGGTGGTGGCCATCGAGCCTCCGACCATGGTCAGAACGATCGACCGCATGGTTCGCGACGGGCTCGTGACGCGGACGCCCGATCCGGCGGACGGGCGGATCAGCCGTATCCACCTGACCGATCGCGGCCGATCGCTTCGCGATGAGCTTCTTCCCAAGGCCGTCGGGGTCAATGCCGCGAATATGGAGCGGCTCACCGCGAGCGAGGGCAGAACGCTTCGGCGACTGCTCGCCAAGCTCCTCCCGTAGTCAGCCCCGAGAGGCGATCCGGTCCTCGCGCTGAACGGACTCCAGGCCGAGCCACGACGCCAACGCCTCCAGCTCCGCGTTCACGCCGGCCGTGATGTCGCGGGTGAAGCGGACGTCCTGATGGATGGCGCGCACGCGCAAGGTTGAGGTCTTGCGGTCGGCCGTAGCGTCCACCTTGCCCACGAGCTGGTCGTGGTGAAGGATCGGAAGCGCGAAGAACCCCCACCGCCGCTGGGGCTGGGGCTTGTACATCTCCAGCACGTACTCGAAGTCGAACAGGTCCCGCGCGCGGTCGCGGTCGTACACCAGGCGATCGAACGGCGACAGCAGAGCCGTGCGGCCCTCGAAGGGCTTACCGATGGCGTCGGGGTCCACTCGCCACGTCCCCGGAACTCCGTCGATCGTCGCCGGCTCGCCGACGGCGCCCACGTCCACCGGCTCGAGGGGCATGGCCCGCACCTTCTCGCGCGCGATGCCCAGCGACCCCAGCCGTCGCGCATTCCGCACCTGGACCGCCTCATCTGCCGGCACGACGATGGTGTGGGCCGGGTACACCCGCTCGGCGAGATCCCACAGGCGTTGGCGCCCGCGGCGACCGGCGATGGCGATGTCCCCGCGCATCGTGAGGAACTCCAGCATCTGGGTGACGTTACGGTCGTTGGTCCATCCGCTCGACGGCCAGGCCACGACGCTTGTGTCCGGGATGTCGCGGGACAGGAGCGGCCCGGAGGTACGGAGCCGGTCGAGGACGTCACGACGAAATCGATCATTGCGTCGCAGCCACTCGCGCTGCTTCTCGTAGGGGAGCGCGGTCGCCATGGCCGCGAGGTAGAGACCCAGGTCGTCCATCGGCCGCACCATGGCGTCATGCTCGAACAGCGTGTGGTCCTGCCACAGCGCCTGCTCCAGGTGGGCCGGCTGGTAGGACGATCCGAGGCGGCTCCAGGCGACCAGATCTGCGCTTGGGGCGACGGCGGCGGTCGGGTCAATCTGGAGAAGCGTGAGCTGGCACACCACCTCCAGCAGGTCGGTCGGTCGCGGGGCATCCAGCAGCTGGGCGCGCACGGCGATGCGCCTCGCCTCGGTGAGATCGAGTCGGTGAACGGCCACCCGGCGAGGATACTGAAGAGCGCGGTTCGTTCAGACTGCACGGAGCCGATGCGCCGAGCGACTTCCCGCCTATGCCCGTGAAGATCAGCTGGTCACAGGCGCTGGCGTGGCGCATGCATCGGCATCTGCTGGATCCGATCGGTAGGCTGCCCGTCGCCGACGTGGTCCGCCGTCTGGGCGCCGTTCAGAGCCAGGTGGCTTCGTCAGCCGAGCTCGCCGTGCGTGTCCGCCGTCACATATCTCAGCCCGGCGAGGTGAGCAGCGCCCTCGCCGACGGAGACCTCATCAAGACCTGGGCGATGCGGGGTGCCTTGCACCTGCTGACGCCCGAGGAAGGTGGGACGTTCCTGTCGGTGATAAGCGGCGAGCGGCTGTGGGGGGCCTGGGCCCGATACCTCCGGCTGACGGCCCGGCAGATGGACGCGGTTCGGCTCGCGATCCTCGCCGCCCTGGAAGGCCCGCCCGTGACCAAGGTCGAGCTGATCCAGGCGGTCAATACCCAGCGTGGACTTGCCCCGGCCGCCGAGGCGCTGCGCTCAAGCTGGGGTGGGCTCCTGACGCCGCTCGCCTGGCGCGGCGAGCTGTGTATCGCACCGAGCCAGGGCACCCGGGTGACGTTCACCCGCCCGGAAGCCATCAGTCCGCGCTGGACCGGCGTTCCCACTCCGGACGATGCGGCGCCACTGGTTATCGCCGCCTACTTCCGCGCCTATGCGCCGGCAACCATCGATAAGCTCCATGCCTGGCTTGGCATCGACAAGCGACGGCTCCGCTCGTGGTATCGGTCCATGGGAGATCGGCTGGTGGAGATCACGGTGGACGGCGAGCCTGCGCACGTCCTGGTCGAGGACCTCGACGAGCTCGGAGCAACCCGTCCCACAACGGCCATTCGGCTGCTGCCGGGATTCGACCAGTACGTTCTGGGTCCGGGTACCAAGGACGGCCATGTCACGCCAGCCGCGCGTCGAAGCGCCGTGAGCCGGCAGGCCGGATGGATCTCGCCCGTCGTGGTGGCGGGCGGCACGGTGCGGGGTGCGTGGGCGCTGGATCGGAATCAGGTCACGATTTCGTGGTTCAAGGAGGCGGGCCGACCTCCGCGGACCGCCCTGACGACCGAGGTGGCTCGGCTCTCCTCCATCCTGGATCGCGACCTCAGCCCGACCATTCTCCTGGTGTAGGCAGCGTCAGAACGTCGCGACCATCATTTCGTCGTGGAACCCATCCCGCCCGAGCTGTTTCTCGACGGATATCCGCCGGCCATTCGCTCGATCGCCGAGCGCCTTCGCGACGTGGTCGGCAAGGCCGTGCCGGAGGCCGTCGAACGCGTCCGGCCTGGCTGGCGTCTGATCGGATACGACGTCCCAGTTGGAAAGCGCTTGAGGTACTTCGCATTCGTCGCGCCGGAGCTCGGCCACGTCCATCTCGGTTTCGAGTACGGCGTCTGGATGCGGGATCCCCGCAACCTCTTGCGTGGGGCCCACCTCAAGCTTCGGAAAGTCCGATACGTCACCTACCGTCCGAACGATCGGATTCCAGAACGGGTGCTCATCGAGTACACGCGTGATGCTGCGGCCCTCGCCGCCGCGCAGGCCAGCCGTCCATGAACGACGCTAAAGCAGCTGCTCAGGGCGAGTCACCCCACTCCGTCGGGTTCGGGTTGGATGTTGTGGTTCAGATGGAAGACGTTGTCCGGATCGAACCGCCGCTTGAGCTTTCGGAGCTGGATGAGCTTGTCCTCGTCATATGCGCGGCGGACGCCGGCTTCGCCCTCCTCGGCAATCATGTTCACGTAGATGCCGCTGGCGAACGGTTCGAGCGCCGCCCCGTAGGCGCGGGCCGCGGCGATGCGCTCGTCGTCCTCGCCCGGATCGAGCCACCCCAGCCCAGACCCCCACTCGACGAGCGTCTTGCGGTGGCCGAACGCGGACTCGTCGTAACCGATGTCGGCGATCGCACCGCCGTGAGCCTGGAACTCCCCGCTCGGGACGCGCGACCAGTCAGGCTCGGCACCGTCGGCAACGCCTCGCGCAACGAACGCCTTGATCGCCGCATCGGACAGCTCGGTCAGGTAGTGGCCCTTGGAATAGCGCCGTTTGCCGTGGTGATGATTCGCATCGCTGAGGCTTTGCAGGTCGACATAGGTCATCTCCTCGACGTGCTCGGCGACCGGCTGGCCCACCTCGCGGATGGTGCGGAGGTAGCCGCGAGCCTCCTCCATGTCTCCCACCCAGACATAGCCGACCGTGACCAACGGTCGGCCACGGAGGTTCATCGGAAGAAACGGGGCATCACCGCCGGTCACGGCTCCGCTGGTCAGCATCGCCTGGCGAGGCGCATCCACCAGGAGCTCGCGCCATACGCGCAACGCGGGGATGGCTGCCAATGGTTCGAAATAGAGGTCCACCACGAGCGCTCGACCCGTGATGGGATGCAACCGGAACTCGAACTCGGTGACGACCCCGAAGTTGCCGCCGCCTCCCCGCAGGCCCCAGTACAGGTCGGGGTTCTCATCGGCCGAGGCGCGGACCGTTTCGCCATCCGCGGTGACGACGGTATAGGCCGCAACGTTGTCGCAAGCGAGACCGAACTGGCGCGCGAGCCAGCCCATGCCGCCGCCCAGCGTCAGTCCGCCGACACCGGTATGCGAGACATTTCCGGCTGTGGTGGCGAGGCCGAAGGGCTCCGCCGAACGGTCCAGGTTGCGGAGGAGGGAACCGCCCTGGACCCACGCTCGACGCAAGGTGGGGTCGACTCGCACCTCGCTCATCGGAGTCAGGTCGATCATGAGCCCGTCTTCAGGTACCGACAGCCCGAGCATGCTGTGGCCGCCGCATTTCACGGCGATCTCGAGATTCGTCTCGCGCCCGTATCGGATCGCGGCCGCAACGTCGTCGGCCGACGTGCAGCGGGCGATGGCTGCCGGCCGGCGGTCGACGGTGGCGTTCCACACCTCGCGGTGGGCGTCGTAGGCCGCGTCGCCAGGAAGGAAGATCTCGCCGCTGAAACCACGGATGGTCGCTGTGGTGGGCATGCGCCTGTCCTCGTGTCGTTGTGGTCGAGACCAATCTACGCTCCAGCAAAGCACCCAGGAAGGGGCCTTGACAGCCTCCAGGGGGATGGTATTATGCCGATAGGTTAATTAACCTAGAAGCGAAATTTGAGACCATGACAGCCGATCCACTGAGCGTCACCTTCGCAGCCCTTGCCGATCCGACACGGCGCGCGATTCTCGCCCGCCTTGCCCTCGGGGAGGCAACGGTCACCGAGCTGGCGGAGCCATTCGACATGAGCCTTCCCGGCATTTCGAAGCACCTCAAGGTACTGCAACGGGCTGGCCTGGTGGATCAAGGCCGCAAGGCGCAGTGGCGTCCATGCCGCCTGCAGCCCGAGCCGCTCCGGAGCGTGGCGGATTGGATCGGTCAGTACATCCAACACCGGGAGGAGAGCTTCGACCGATTGGACACCTACCTCCGCGAAATGCAGGACCCGAACGGGCCAACGAAAGGAAACGACGATGACCGCGACCCGAATCGACCGAGGTAGCACCCCGACCACGACCATCTACTCTGAGGGCGGCGACCTCGTGTTCGAGCGAACCTTCGACGCCCAGCGCGAAATGGTCTGGAAGGCCTTCATGGACCCCGAGATCGTCCCGCGCTGGTGGGGGCCGAAGGGGACGATTGCCGAAGTCGTCGAGATGGACGTTCGGCCCGGTGGCAAGTGGCGATACGTCAGCCACTCGCCTGACCGCGAGGACGTGGCGTTCTACGGCGAATACCTGGAGGTCCAGGCTCCGGAACGCTACAAGTGGACGTTCATGTTCGACGTGGAGGGGGTCGGTCCTCAGGGCGGCCCGGAGACCAACACCTTCGAGGAGGTCGATGGGAAAACGAAGGTCAGGTCAGTGGGGCACATGGGTTCGCCGGAGGCCATCGAAGGCGCCCTGGCGAGCGGCATGCTGGATGGCGCGATCCAGACCTGGGACCGCCTCGAGGCCGTCCTGGCCGAGCTGAAGCGGGGCTGATCCCCGCGCTCTGAACCGAACCGTCATCGGCTTACTCTGCGCCGGCGGCCCGCGAACCGGGCATCCTAGTCCGAGGTGCCCACGACGGATCTCGCCGCGATAAGGTGGGGCCTTGGCGAAGCTGTCATTCGGGATCTCCGTTACGCCCTACGCCAGCGCGTACCCGGAGATCGTGGCCCAGGTGCTGGCCGCCGAGCGGGTGGGTCTCGAGTTGGTCGGCATCCAGGACCATCCGTACCAGCGTCGGTTCCTCGACACGTTCGCGCTCATCGGCGACCTGCTGGCCCGGACGACGCGCCTGCGCTTCTTTCCCGACGTCGCGAGTTTGCCGATGCGCCCGCCGACGATGCTGGCCAAGGCGGCGGCTTCACTGGACGCGATAAGCGGCGGCCGATTCGAGCTGGGCCTTGGCGCCGGCGCGTTCTGGGATGCGGTGGCTGGCATGGGTGGGCCTCAGCGTGCACCGCGCGAGCGAGTACCGGCGCTGGAGGAGGCGATTCACATCATCCGCGCCGCCCTCGACGTGGGCCCCGAGAAGCGCGTCGTCCGCGGGCCTGGTCCGCACTACCCCGTTCCCGGCTATCCCCCCGGCCCACCGCCGGCTCATCGGGTCGAGATCTGGGTGGGCGCCATGGCGCCGCGGACCCTCGACCTCATCGGGAGGCTGGCCGATGGCTGGGTGCCAGCCTCCGGGGCCAGGAGGGTGCCTGAGTTTGGAGGGTTGGGCGCGCGGATCGACGAGGCTGCCGTCTCCGCCGGCCGCGACCCGCGGGCGATCCGCCGCATCGTCAATATCGACGGCGTGATCACGGATGGTGTCCGCGGCGACGGCCCGCTCCAGGGGCCGGTCGAGCAGTGGATCGAGAACCTCGCTACGTGGGCCAACGAGTACCGGATTGATGCGTTCGTCTTCTGGCCGCCGGACACCGCGACGTCGCACATCGAGCGCTTCGCGAATGAGGTCGTTCCGGTGGTTCGGGACGCGGTGGGCTCCCCGACGCCCCGCTAGTCGGAGGCGACCGAGGTCCACTTTCGGCACATGTCCACCGCCTGACGCTGACCTGTCCACCCGGCGCCACCCGGTGGAAAGGAATGTGGAAAAGTTGGTGGACATCACCCCTTACGGGCGCGGCCATCGGCTCCTACCATTCGGCGCCGACGCCTAGGATGCGAGTCCTGTCGTCTTCATCCATCGCCGTCCTTATCGAGTCGCCTCCTCGCCGTGCTGCATACCGATCCCGCCGGTCCGGCCTCCGACGCTCCTGCCGAGCGCCCGATGGACGGCGATCCGAATGGCGCTCCACCGCCTGAAATCGCCGAGTTCATCCGGTTCTGCCACCAGCGCCGACCGCGGGCGTGGCCCGACCTGTACGACGAGATGTGGGTCGTCGCCGCTCGGCGCGAGTTCAACGGATGGGGCTTCGAACAGCTCGAGGCCTATGGCGTGACGTTCTCGTTGTTCCAGATGCCCCGCCTGGCGGGGTGGGTGCGAGACGTCGTGGCTGCCCTGCCCGACGTCCGGGAGGCGACCATCGTCGGGCCGATTGGGGCGTAGGTCGGGCGGCACCTTCGCCGGGCCGACGCGGGTTAGGGCCAGACCGATTCGCCTCTGCCGATACGGGTCCGCCGCTTAGGACCGAGTCTCGCGGGGCGGTCCGGGCCTCGTTGAGTTATCCACGATGGCCGGTTTGGGGCGCCCAGATATCCACAATTCGGTCGCGGGGACGACTTGAAGCCGCTCAGACCCAGCCTAGTAGGTGTGGCGGCGCGCCATCTCCCGCTCGATGAGCTGCTCCATGAGCAGGTACTTCTCGATCCGCCGCCGCAGCTCGTTGGCCTCAGGGGTGTACAGGTGGACGAACTGCTGGAGCTGGAGTGACAGCTTCCGCGAGGTGATCCGGGCGTGGTCCAGGTTCCGGCGCAGAAGGGTCTGGTCCATCCGTCGGAGGTGCTCCGGGTTCAGCAGGTCCTCGTCGCGGAGCAGTCCCTTGTCGATCTCGAGCTGAGTTGGCTGCAGCTGAGGTGGCGGTCCCGAGGACTCCTGTGCCATGGCTCTGCGAGTCTAGCCTGATTATCCTTGTCCGGGTCCCCGTAGCTCAGTGGACCAGAGCGGCTGCCTTCTAAGCAGCGGGTCGCAGGTTCGAATCCTGCCGGGGACGCCAGCTCGCCTAGCGGCGCATGGAGAGGACGAGGGGGGACTCGCCGACTTGGGCTGACTCGAAGTCGGCCCGGGTCCGGAGGCCGTGGTAGCCCTCCGCGACGATGAGTTGGCCGGTCACGCCGCCCAGGGTGTTGCCCGGACCGGTGAGCACGAGGACGTCGGGAGCGTATTCCCGCAATGCGACTCGTGCGCCAGTCGCAAAGCGGTAGGGAGTAATGATCTGCTCCCCGAGCGTGTACCAGGCCAGTTCCACCGGGTCAGTGGCCCAGGGCGTGAATCGGGCACCGCGACCGTCGATCAGGGTGATGAGCGGTGAGCGCCAGCCGAGGGTCGAGAAACGAGCCTTGGCCTCGGTCGAAACGTGGGCCAGCAACGGTGTGTGGTACGGGCCGTGGTACGCGAGGCGCAGCGGGAAGTGTCGTTCGCCGATCTGGACCGGCGGCAGCTCGTCGAGGAGCCGGCCGATGCCCGCATCCGTCCCGGCCAGGACGAGGTAGCCGCCGAGGTCGACGCTGGGAAACACCTCGGCGCCATCGGACAACGCGGCATCGATGGCCGCGGAGAGCTGCGGATCGGGCTGCCAGTCGACGCCAGTTCGTGGGTAAATGACCTGCCCGCCGCCGGCACCCCCGGCCGCCGCCTCTTCCTGGAGCAGGGCGATGCCCTGAACGAGATGGAAGGCATCGTCAAAGTTCAGGGCCTCCCCGGCGGCCAGGGCGGTGTACCAGCCCAGGGAGTTGCCGATGATCGCCACAACCCGGTAGTCGGCCATCGCGCGCTGGGCGTCGAGGAGGGAGATGAGCCAGATCAGGGGCGACGCGTTGGCCGGCCGGAGATGAACGGCGGGGCTGAACTCGTCGGCGGCGTCCAGCGCGAGCAGACTGTCGAGCCCCATCTCTGCCCGGAGGGATTCGGCCCGCTGGACCAGAGGCGCATGGGCTGGGAGGGACCCGAGCGAGGCGGCGGTGTAGGCGCCTCTCCCCGGCAGGACCAGCACGGCCCGCGGCAGGTCGTCGATCGTGACTCTCATGACCGGCTGCCCGAGGTGGCGCCGGAGGCCGGCTGGGCCGGGTCAACGGCATCCGCCGGGCGGTCGCGGTCCGCCGAGCGGGCGGTTTCCACCGCCGCGGCCACGATCTGGTCCAGTCCCACCAGCACCGCGGCCGTGGCCGTGCCCAGCGGGACGAACGAATCGACCGCGCGCACGCTGGCCAGGCGGCCGCCGAAGTTGCGCTCTGCCAGGTCAGCCACCAGCGCGTCGGCAACCCCGCCGCCGGTGGCGCGGCACTCGTCCACGATGAGAACGCGTCCGCAGTCGGCGGCGTGCCCGCGCACCGCATCGAGGGGCAGCGGGTTGAGCCATCGGAGGTCCACCACCCTCGCCGCAATCCCGTGCTCGCGCTGGAGGATGGCCTGGGCCTGAAGCGAGAGTCGGAGCCCGTTGGCGTAGCTGAGGATGAGCAGATCGGTCGCATCGGCTCCATACACCCCCACCTCGCCTGGTAGCAGGTGCTCCGGAGGGGGCGGGTAGTCGGTCAGCCAATCGCCGTCGCCATCGGCATGCAGGTCGCGCTCGTGGTAGAGCGCGATGGGCTCCAGGAAGATCACGACCCGTCCATCCTCGAGAGCCATGGCCACCGCGCCGCGGAGCATCCGAGCTGCATCGTCGCCGCGGGCGGGGACGGCCAGGACCACGCCGGGGATGTCGCGCAGGGCGCCCACGCTGTTGTCGTTGTGGAAGTGGCCGCCGAAGCCCTTCTGGTAGGCCAGGCCCGGGACGCGGACGACCATCGGGTTGCGGAACTGTCCGCTGCTGAAGAACTGGAGGGTGGCGGCTTCCCCCCGGATCTGGTCCAGCGCGTTGTGGAGATAGGCGAGGTACTGGATTTCGGGGATGGGCAAGAGGCCGGCGTGGGCCGCTCCCTGTGCGATGCCCAGGATCGACGTCTCGTCCAGCAGGGTGTCGAACACCCGGCCGACCCCGAACCGGCGCTGGAGGTCGTGGGTCACGTTGTAGACCCCACCCTTCCGCGCCACGTCCTCGCCGAACACGATGAGCTCTCGGCGGCGCGCCAGCTCGTCGGTCAGGGCCGCATTGATGACGCCGGCCAGCGTCCGGGCATTGGGCTTGTTCGCCTCCTCGGGGAGCCGGCCGCCGAACGTCTCCCGGCGCTCGGCCTCGTCCAGGACCGGTTCGGCGGCTCGGGCCGCCACGCGAGTCGGGTGATCGGGCGCCAGCGGCGCAATGACCTCGGCCGTGGTGGCCAGCCGGGGGCGGAGGGTTGCTTCCTCGGCCGCCGCGCTGACCCGCTCGCGCACGTCGGCCACCAGCGTGCGGAGCTGCCCGGGGGTCGCGGCCCCGGTCTCCACCAGGCGCCGCGCGTTGCGCAGCAACGGATCGCGGCGCTCGGTGGCGGCGATGTCGTCCAGCGACCGGTAGGTCTGCTCGGCGTCGCTCCCGGCATGGCCCCACAGTCGGACGACCTCGAGGTGGAGGAACGTCGGCTCGCGGGAGGCTCGCACCAGGCGGATGGCCTCCGCCACGGTGTCCCACACCTCGTCGATCTCGCCCCCCGCCCGCCGGTAATGGAGGTACGGCTGCGAGGCGAAGGTCTCCGAAACCCAGGCTTCCGGAGTAGGCACGCTGATCCCGGTCTGGTTGTCCTCGCAGACGAAGAGGATGGGCATGGGCAGACCGATGCGCGCGCCGTAGCGCGCGGTGTTGAACGCCGCCAGGGCTGTGGCGTGGTTCACCGTCGCGTCGCCGAAGGAGCACATCACGATCGCGTCCGCCGGCAGCTCGTCGCCGAGGCCCAACCGTCGCGCCCGGGCCAGGGAGAACGCCATTCCGACCGCTTTGGGAAGGTGGGACGCGATGGTCGAGGTCTGAGGCGGAACCCACAGCGGGCGGCTGCCCCACACCTTGTGCCGACCCTGCGCGATGGGGTCCTCGCGGGATGCGACAACCCCGAGCAGGCTGTCGAAAGCGGGCGTTGCCCCGTTCAGCTGGCGGGCGCGAGCCATCATGAACCCGCCCGACCGATAGTGAAGGAACGCCGGGTCGCTGATCCGCAGCTGAGCGCCGAGGACCGCATTGTTCTCGTGGCCGGCGCTGCTGATGGTGTAGAAGCTCCGATTCGTCTTCTTCAGCTCACGGGCGGCGACGTCCACCTGACGGCTAGTGACCTGGTCCTCGAACAGCTCGATAGCCGTTCGGGCGGTCAGGGCCGATCCCAACCGCAGCGACTCGTCGGGCGACAGGCTGGCAGCGCTGGGCGTCAGGCCGGCGAGAAGTGCGCTGAGGGCATCCTCGACCACGGCCACCCGGTCGAAGGTCATGCGCCGCCTATGTTAGCGCCGGCCCCGTCGGGCCCTGACACTCAGTCGGGGAAGCCGCCGCCGGTCGTCGCCCGGGTCGGGGTCGACATCGGTTCTCCTCCGCGCGTGTTGGGCGGGAGGAGAGCCGATCGATTGTTATCGGCCTCTTACGAGCGGCTTACCGGCCGGTCTCGGGCCGGCGGATCATCGGCCCAGTGAGATCAGGACGATGCCGGACACCGCGAGGAAGACGCTGAGGAGTCCCAGGCGGGGCAGGCGCTCGCCCAGCACGGCCCGTGCCAGGAGCATCGTCGCGAGCGGGTACAGGCCCGACAGGGGAGCGGCCAACGCGACGCTGATCGCATCCCGCGCGATGACGAAGAACACGTTGGCGGCCACGTCCAGACCGCCGGCCGCGAGGATGAGGGGCAGAAGACGTGGCAAGGCGCCGACGCTGGCCCGTGCGGCGGTCAGGGCCACGATCGAGATTCCGAGGGCCGAGGCTGTCGTCCGGCTCGCGATCAGGGCCCACAGGGGACCCCCCGGGGCAGCCCGATCGATGATCAGGTACCACGCAGCGAAGCCGACCGCCGCGCCGATGCACAGGACCAGGGCGTACCGGCTGGCGGCATCGCGCGAGACGTGGGTGGCGGCCACCGCCGCCGCCACCACACAACCGACGCCCGCGACCGCCAGCGGCGACAGGTCGGCCCCCAACGCGACGGTGACCAGGAGCGGGATGACCGATGCGCCCGCCCCGGACAGCGCCGATACCAGGCCCATCGAACCGGTCGCCAGAGCCTGGTACAGGAAGGCAAGCCCCAAACCGCCCGCCACCCCCGCCACCGCCCCGAGGGCGACAGTCTCGCCGGTGGGGGCGTCAGGTCGCAGAACGACGAGCGCGACGAGGAGGCCTGTCAGGCCGATCACCTGCGAGCCGGCGGTCACCGCCATGGGGGCGGCGCGGCGCGAGGCAAGGCCGCCGGCGAAGTCCGCGACACCCCACGCCGCGCCGGTGGCCACGCCCCACAGCACTCCAGGCTGGATCACGTCGCTTCTCCGGGTTCCTCCAGGCAGGCCCCGGACTCTACCAGCGCAACGTGTTTGCCCAGTATTGACATGGCCGCCGGGCGCATCGCAGAGTGCGCCAAACCCGCGCCGATTCGGCCGTGCGCGACCCATCTCCGAGGTGTCCTTGGCGATCGACTCTGCCGCTCCATCGGCCGCCGCGCCGGCTCGAGAATCGGTTCCCGCGGTCAGGCTGGAGAACCTGGAGCGGACCTACGGCGACGTGGTGGCAGTCGCGGGCATTAACCTCGAGATTGCCGACGGCGAGTTCTTCTCGATGCTCGGACCGTCCGGTTCGGGGAAGACCACGACCCTGCGCCTGATCGCGGGATTCGAGCTTCCCACCGCCGGGCGGGTCCTGCTCCACGGCCGAGACGTCTCCGGCATTCCCCCGTTCGACCGCGACGTGAACACCGTGTTCCAGGACTACGCCCTGTTCCCGCACATGACGGTGGGGGAGAACGTGGCGTACGGCCTGGAGATCCGCAAGGTCTCGCAGCCGGAGCGCCGGGCGCGCGTGGCGGACGCCTTGCGGATGGTTCGTCTGGATGGTTTCGAGAAGCGGCGCCCGAACCAGCTGTCCGGGGGTCAGCGCCAGCGCGTGGCCCTCGCTCGCGCACTTGTCAACCGGCCCCGAGTCCTCCTCCTCGACGAGCCATTGGGCGCGCTGGACCTGAAGCTGCGGGAGCAGATGCAGATCGAGCTGAAGGACATCCAGAAGGAAGTCGGCATCACCTTTGTGTACGTGACCCACGACCAGGACGAGGCTCTCACCATGAGCGACCGCCTGGCGGTGTTCAACCAGGGATCGATCGAACAGGTGGGCTCGCCCGCCGACGTCTACGAGCACCCGTCCACCACCTTCGTGGCCGGCTTCGTGGGCACATCGAACCTCCTGCGAGACGAGACGGCCCGAGCGATCATCGGCCGCGACGGCATCTTCACCGTCCGACCGGAGAAGATCGGGATCGACGATCCCGCGACGACCCCAGGATCCGACGAGCTGTCGGCGCTCGGGCATGTGCGCGAAGTGGTCTACCTCGGGCCGGACACGCGATATATCGTTGCCCTGGCTGCGGGTGGCGAGTTGGTCGTTACCCAACAGAACCTGCAGACCTCGTCCATGGAGGTACTCGCCGCCAAGGGGCGACCGGTTCGCCTCATCTGGAAGCGGCACCACGTGTTGAGCCTGGCCGCCGGTCAGGAAACGGAGGGGGCACAAGAGGGAGTGGAGACTTCATGAGGAAACTACGAATCCCGGCCCTGATGGTCGTGCTCGGCCTGGTGGCCGCAGCATGTGCGTCCCCGGCGCCGAGTGGCGTGCTCGAGCAGCTCGGCGAGGGGGAAGGCGAGCTGAACCTCGTCATCTGGGCCGGGTACGCCGAGCGCGGCGAGAACGACCCGGCATACGACTGGGTGACTCCGTTTGAAGATGAGACCGGCTGCCAGGTGAACACCACCGACATGACCGACTCCGGAAATGGCGTCGATCTCATGCAGACCGGCGAATACGACGGCATCTCAGCGTCCGGCGACGCCACCCTGCGGCTCATCGCGGGTGGGACGGTGGCGCCGGTCAACGTTGAGCTCATCCCGAACTACGACCAGATCTTCGAGGGATTGAAGCTTCAGCCCCACAACTCGGTTGACGGCGTCCCGTACGGCGTGCCGCACGGCCGTGGGGCAAACCTGCTCATGTACAACACCGACGTGATCACCGAGGCCCCGACCAGCTGGGCGCCGGTCTGGGAGGACGCGGGCATGTACTCGGGTCAGGTGAGCATCTACAACTATGCGATCTACATCGCTGACGCGGCCCTGCACCTGATGCAGACCAATCCCGAACTCGGCATCGAGAACCCGTATCAGCTCAGCCAGGAACAGTTCGACGCCGCGGTCGCGATCCTGCAGGACCAAGCCGACCACGCGATCTACTGGGGCACCGCCGCGGAGCAGATCCAGTCCTTCGCGTCGGAAGAAGCGGTGGTTGGCACCACCTGGCAGTACCAGGCGAACCAGCTGACCGATTCGCCCATCGCGGTCACCCTTCCCGACGAGGGCTCAACCGGATGGTCCGACACCTGGATGATCCACTCCGAGGCGGCGCATCCGAACTGCATGTACATGTGGATGAACCACATGGCATCGGCGGACGCGAATGCCCAGGCCACCGTGTGGTTTGGCGAGGCGGCGACCAGTGACGCCGCGTGTGAGGCCGCCGAGGCGATCTCACCCGGCCACTGCGAGACTTTCCACGCCACCGACGAGGAATACTTCGGCCGCGTCTGGTACTGGGCCACCCCCCAGGCCGACTGCGCGGACGATGACGACGCGACCCAGTGCGTGGATTGGGACGCCTGGGTCGAAGCCTGGACCGGCATCGTTGGCGGCTGAGGCCGTCGCGTTTCCCGTCCTCTAGCAAGCGGCGGCTCCCCGCAGGACATCCTCCGGGGAGCCGCTCCCTTTCCGACTGAGGTCAGCGCTATGACGCCGTCCGCGGCGTACACCCAGCCGACGGCGGGTCGCCGGTTTGCGGCGTGGCTACACCAGCGACCGCGTGTCCAGATCCGTCTCCTGCTCGCCGCGCCCTGGATCTGGATGGTCCTGGTCTACGTGGGCTCGCTGGCAATCCTGCTCCTCAACGCCTTCTGGGAAAAGGACGCGTTCAGCGGCCAGGTCATCCCATTCGCCTGGAGCCTGGAGGCATTCCAGACCATCTTCACGGTCGACGTCTACCGGACCATTGCGATACGGACCATCTCGGTCGCGGTGCTGGTGACGCTGACCGACGTCGCGTTGGGGTTCCCCATCGCCTACTACATGGCTCGCGTGGCGTCGCCCCGCCGACGACGCCTGCTCGTGGTTGCGGTGCTCATGCCGTTGTGGGCGAGCTACCTCGTGAAGATCTACGCCTGGCGGGCAATCCTCCAGGGCAACGGCTTGCTCGATTCGATCCTGGCCCCACTCGGGGTGGATGGGCCCGGGCTGACCGAGGTCGCGGGAAGCTGGCTGGTGCTCAGCTACCTGTGGCTGCCGTACATGATTCTTCCGATCTACGCCGGCCTGGAACGCATTCCGAACTCATTGCTTGAAGCGTCGAGCGACCTCGGAGCCCGAGCCTGGAGGACGTTCCGGCGGGTGGTGTTTCCACTAGCCCTCCCAGCCGTCGTGGCCGGGTCGATCTTCACCTTCTCCCTCTCGCTTGGCGATTACATCACCCCCGCACTGGTCTCGAACACGAAGTTCATCGGTAACGTCATCTACGACAACTCGACCCTCGGCAGCCTGCCGATCGCGGCGGCGTACTCCCTGCTCCCGATCGTGATCATGGTCGCGTACCTGCTCGTCGCTCGCCGCCTGGGCGCATTCGCCTCACTGTGATGGGTCCATCTCGTGACTGAGTCGCCCCTGGTCCGGATCGCGCTGCGGGTGTTCTCGGCCGGCGTGCTCGTGTTCCTGTACCTGCCGCTGGTCGTCCTGGCGATCTACGCCTTCAACCCGAGCCGAACCCTCGCATGGCCGCCCTCCGGGTTCACCTTGAACTGGTTCACCCAGGCGGCTGCCAACCCTCGCATCATCGAGGCCTTCGGGAACTCGGTCGTGGCCGGACTGGGCGCGACCGCGATCGCCCTGGTCCTGGGGACACTGGCCGCCCTGGCGGTCCAGCGCTTCGAGTTCTTCGGGAAGGAGACCATCTCGTTCATCGTCATCCTTCCCATTGCCCTCCCGGGCGTCGTCACCGGCGTAGCGCTCAGCACCACCTTCCAGACCATCGGCATCGACTTCGGCCTGGCGACGATCATCGTGGGGCACGCCACGTTCTGTGTGGTGATCGCCTACAACAACGTCATCGCCCGACTCCGACGCATCCCGCGCTCGGCGGAGGAGGCCTCCGCCGATCTGGGGGCGGACTCATTCACCACTTTCCGCCGAATTACGCTTCCGGGCATGCGAACGGCGCTCTTATCCGGCGCGCTGCTGGCGTTCGCCCTCTCGTTTGACGAGGTCATCGTGACCAACTTCACGGCCGGCCCTGGAACGGAAACGATTCCGCTGTGGATCCTGGGTGCGATCCAGCGGCCGAACGAGCTGCCGGTGGTGAATGTCGTGGCGCTGGTCCTGATCCTGCTCTCGGTGCTGCCCGTGTACCTCGCTCTGCGCATCAGCGAGGAGGCCGGCGGCGTAACCCGCTAGACTGCGCGCCGCCTCGGGCCTGCTAGCGGGCCTGAGTCCGGCCCGGCGTGGGCCAGCTGGCGGACCGACCGATAGGCCTCCCGCCGGGCTCGCGCTCCAGCTTGTGGGCGCCAGGCGTCGCCGGTCGGAACCTGAGCCGCTCCACCGGCTCGCCGCCAATGAGGTGGCGCTCCACGATCTCGGCGGCATCGGCCGGGCTGACGGCTGCGTACCAGACCCCTTCGGGATAGACCACAACCATCGGTCCGTTCCCGCACTGGGAAAAGCAGCCCGAGTGGTTGACCCGGACCCGATCGGCAAGACCGGAGTCGGCGACGCGGGCCTTCAGCGCGGCGTGCACGCCCAGCCCGTCACCGTCGACGTTGGGGCACCAGTCACCAGAGGTGCACACGAAGACATGACGTTCGAACACCTGACTCCCTGCTCCGAATGTACTCCCGCCTCGGACCGATCGTACCGGGGCTCCGCAGAACACCGGAACCCTACTATCCGAACACGAGCCGCGCCGACCAGCACCCTCCGAGCCGGCGCGGCTCTTACCTCACCAGAGTGAGCGGGAGAGCAACACCACAGATGATGCAAGACGAAGGCGGCAGGCTGCTGACAGCCACCGAAGTGGCCGAGATGCTGCATCTCCACGTTAACACCGTGAAGCGCCTGGGCGACCGCGGCGAGCTGCCCTTCTTCCGCGTCGTCAAGCGCGGTGACCGACGCTTCCGATACAGCGACGTGGTGGAGTTCCTGCACCGGGCCAAGTAACCGGCCCTGACCGATGGGGTCGGCCCCGCGGCCGGCTCCCAATAGACCACCGCCCGGGGCGACGGGCGGGCAGGCCCCTCCAGGGGGGCGCAAACGACCGTCGGACACGCGTCCGGCGGTCGTTCGCATGGCGCGGCATACTACGCCGGCATGTCCGCCGACCCGATGGCCGTCCTCGCCGAGGCGCGCCGGCTTCTTGACTCGGGCGACCCTGAACGGGCGACGGCGATGGTCGAGGGCCTGACCCGATCCTCTGACCCAGACGTGGCCGGCGCGGCCTGGATGCTGATCGGTGCTGCGCGCTACCGGACCGACGACGAGCCCGGCGCGGTGGCGGCGTGGAAGGCGGCCGCCGACAGCGAGGGGGCGGCCTCCTGGATCGGCTGGCGATCGGTCGCGGAGCAACGGGTGCGCGAGGGGGACCTGAACGGGGCCATCGAGGCCTACCGCGAGGCCGATCGGCGAGCCCCGCCCATGGAGCGGCCGGCCATCGCCAGCCGCCTGGCCTGGCTGGCCAAGGAGACCGGTCACGATTTCACCGCGCGGCGCGAGTTCAACCGGTCGCGAGGCGCGTACGCCACCTATGCCCCGTACGTGACCTGGGCCCTGATCGGCGCCAATGTGGGCGTGTTCGTGCTCGACGCCGCGCTGGGCGGAATGGTTGAGGTCGGGCTGCTGCAGGGCGGCGGCCCGTTGCTGAACGCGGGGTTCGTCAGCGCCGACGCGGTCGCGGCGGGGGAGTGGTGGCGGATCCTGACCAGTGCTTTCCTGCACCTGGGCCTGCTCCACATCCTGTTCAACATGTGGGCCCTGTTCCTGTTCGGACCGCTGCTCGAGCAGCTGTACGGACGCATCGAGTACCTGGCCATTTACCTGCTGTGCGCGGCCGGAGGCTCGGTGCTCACCATCCTGGCCGCTCCCGACCAGCAGGCAGTCGGCGCCAGCGGCGCGATCTTCGGCCTGCTGGGCCTGGCCTTCGCCGTCTCGCGTCGGCGGCACCTGGCCCTGCCGCGTCAGACCCGGATGATCCTGGGCCAGGTCGGTTCGCTGCTGTTCATCAACCTGGCATTCACGTTCTTCATTCCGGGGATCAGCATCACCGGCCACCTGGGCGGGCTCGCCGTGGGCCTCGTCCTTGGCTGGCTGCTGCCTCCGTCGCCCGCCTTCACCCTGGCCGGCCAGTGGCAGGCGCCCAGCGGAGCGGAGGTCGGAAGCATGCCAATGCTGATGCGGGTGGGGGTGTACCTGGGAGTCGCCGCCCTGCTGGCGGCGGGCACCTGGGTGGCAATGGCCAACCTCGCCTGACCGATGTGCCACCCGACTGACGCCCGTCCGCCACTCCCCCCGATCCGCGGCGGCGCGGTCGACGCCCGTGAGCTGCTGCTCACCTCCACAGATGGGACTCAGTTCGCGGCCTATCTCGCCCGAGCCGCCTCCCCTGGCGGCGCGGGGATGGTCGTCATTCCGGACGTTCGGGGACTCCACCCGTTCTACGAGGAGCTGGCCCATCGCCTGGCCGAAGCCGGCGTGCATGCCATCGCCGTAGACCTGTACGCGCGAACCGCCGGCCCCGGCCGCCGGGGAGCGGACTTCGACCACCGGCCCCACGTGGAGCAGTCCCGGCCCGAGACCCTCTCGGCCGACGTGCGGGCAGCAGCTGAGGCGCTGCGCACCCCCGACGGCGGGGCAGCGGAACGGGTCTACACCACGGGCTTCTGCTTCGGCGGCCGTGTCTCCTTCCAGCAGGCTGCCGAGGGCCATGGACTGGCGGGGGTCATCGGCTTCTACGGCCCGGTGGCGGAGCGCTTCTGGCCTGGGCACCCATCGCCGGTGGAACTTGCGTCCCGTTTCGAATGCCCGGTGTTGGGACTGTTCGGCGGCGCCGATTCCGGCATCTCGGCGCAAGACGTGGCGGACTTCGACGCCGCGCTGGAGGCGGCCGGCGTCGACCATCGGCTCATCACCTATCCCGGCGCTCCGCACTCCTTCTTCGATCGCCGCGCGGAGCTGTATGCCGACGCATCAGACGACGCATGGCGCCAGGTCCTGGCCTTCGTGGGGGTCCCGGTCGGGGACCGGCCCAACGACTGAGCGGGGACTGACCCGGTCAGGCCCCGGCGGTCTGGCCGGCGGGCCGGCTGGCGGCCTCGGCCGGGCGCACGGGCCGCAGGTAGAGGGACAGGACGACCGCGATGTAGCCCAACCAGGTCAGGAAGGTGACCCATTCCGGTTGCGAGGTGTAACCGAACATGGCCCGCAACAGGCTGCCAACCAGGGCCGCGAATCCCTCGCCGGAGTGGGGGAGCACGCCGCTCAGGTCGAAGGCGGTGGACGTGCCGACGGTGATCACGCCGACCTCCACCAGCTCATGGACGGCGTGGCTCAGCAGCCCGGCCGCAATGAAGATCAGGGCCACCCCGGTCCAGCGGAAGAAGGTGCGCAGGTTCAGGACGTGCGCGCCGCGGTAGAACCCGTAGCCGATGCCGACCGCCGCCACCAGGCCGATCACCGCGCCGAGCAAGACGGCCAGAGACCCCCCGGCCGCGGACGACGCCGCAGTTGCCTGACCCAAGAGGAACAGCGAGGTCTCGATGCCCTCGCGGATGACGGCGGTGAAGGCCAGGATCGAAAGGCCCCAGATCGAGGCCTCGGTCAGGGAGCGGTCCACCGCCGCCTGCAGCTCGCCGCGAAGGTTGGCCGCCACGCGGCGCATCCAGAACAGCATCCAGGTCACCACGCTCGCGGCCAGGATCATGGCCGCGGCCTCGAAGACCTGCTCTGTGGGCTCGGGCAGGCCGCCAATGGTCACCCACAGCGCGACGCCGATTGCGACGCTCAGCGCCACCGCCGCGCCAACGCCGATCCAAACTCGTTGGAAGTAGCGCCCGTTCCCCGTCCGGTCCAGGTAAGCCAGGATGATGGCCACGATGAGGGCGGCTTCGACCCCCTCGCGCAGCCCGGTGATCAGTCCAGAACCCAGCGCACCCAGCTCCATCCGTATCTCCATTTGTCGGGGCCGGAGGGCCAGCAGAGGGTGCCGGCGGAGGGCCCGGGTCATGCTACGCGGCGAGCGCCGAGGCGGTCAAATCCCGACGCGAGGTATCGGAATTCAACCCACCCAGCGATGCGTTCTCGGGCGGCTAGAATCCGGCACCAGTGGTCGACTTCTCCCTGACCGATGAACAGCGCGAGGTGCAGCGCACGGCGCGAGCCTTCGGCGAGCGGGAGATCCTGCCCCGCATCCGCGAGCTCGACTCGACCTCGACCTACGATCGCGGCCTGTACGAGAAGATGGGGGCGGTCGGGTTCCTGGGGCTGCCCATCCCGGAGCGCTATGGCGGGTCGGGAATGGACTACATCGCCTTCGCGAACCTGTGCGAGGAGATGGAGCGCGCCGACACCGCGTTCCGGGTCATCCTCAGCGTCCACACCGGGCTGAACTCGCTGACCCTCCTCCAGTGGGGCGACGAGGACCAGAAGCAGCGCTACCTCGTCCCGCAGGCCCGCGGCGAGAAGCTGGCGACCTTCGGGCTGACCGAGCCCGGCGTGGGAAGCGATGCCGCCAACCTGGCCACCACCGCCCGTCGCGACGGAGATCGGTACATCCTCAACGGATCCAAGGTGTGGATCAGCCTGGCCGACACCGCCGATCACGTCCTGGTGTTTGCCACCGTGGACCGCGCGCAGGGCCACAAGGGCATCACCGCCTTCATCGTGGAGCGCGGCTTTCCGGGGTTCAGCTCCGAGTCGCTCCATGGCAAGCTGGGAGTCCGCGCCGGCAACACTGGGATCCTGTACCTCAGCGACTGCGAGGTCCCCGTGGTCAACCGCGTCGGCGAGGAGGGTGAGGGATTCACGATCGCGATGAGCGCCATCGACCAGGGTCGCTACACGGTTGCCGCCGGCAGCGTGGGACTGGCGGTGGCCTGCCTGGAGGCATCGGTCAAATATGCGCATGAGCGGAAGACGTTCGGAGAGGAGATCGGTCGGCACCAGCTGGTCAAGCAGATGCTGGCCCGCATGCAGCAGGGGATCGAGGCCGGGCGCCTGCTGGTGTGGAAGGCCGGCTGGCTGAAGAACCAGGGTCTGCGCAGCACGCGCGAAACGAGCCTGGCCAAGTGGTACTGCACCGACCATGCGGTCGCGTGCGCGATGGACGCGATTCAGATCCACGGGGCCTACGGCTACTCGGACGAATACCCCGTCGAGCGCTACCTGCGCAACTCGAAGGGATCGGTCATCTACGAGGGAACAAGCCAGATTCACACCCTCATGCAGGCCGACTACCTGCTCGGCTACCGCAAGGACAAGCCGCTGCGCATGCCCCAACCCGCCTGGGAGGGCGAGTCCTAACCCGCGTCTATACTCGCCGCCGTGAGCCGGACCCTGGAGCTGACGGTGGGCCTCATGCTGCTGGTGATCGGGCTCATCGTGCTGAGTTCGACCTGGATCGGCGAATGGTTCGCGTCGCACGGCTTCGACACCGACCTGCTGGCCTGGTGGCCGCTGTTCTTCATCTTCCTGTCGCTCTTCTTCTTGGTGCCCATCCTGTTCTCGCGGCTGTCGCGGCGCCTTCGGGCGGGGATGGTCATCCCCGGGGCCATGCTGCTCCTCGTCGGGGGCGCGGTCCTGTATACGAGCCTGACGAACCGATGGGAGGAATGGACGACCCTGTGGACGGTGGTCCCCTTCAGCCTGGGCATGGGCCTGTATGCGGCTGGCTGGCTGGCCGATGCGCCAGCGTTCAAGTGGATCGGCGCCGGACTTGCCATTGCCGGCGTCGTTGCCTACATGGCGCTGGCCACCGCCTTCGGCGGTGAGACCTTCCGGCTGATCGGGGCCCTGGCCATCATCAGCCTGGGCCTGGCGCTGACCGTGGGCGGATTGGCCCAGCGCCTGGCGCGGAAGTCGCCGCCGGTTCCCCCCGCCCCCTCCCCCTGACCGTTCTAGAGGCTGTACAGCAGCTCGGTCAGGAGCACCGCAGCGAACCCACCCGCCACCGCCGGCGAGACGTAACGACGCGCCCCACCAGCGGATGCGAGCAGGCCGGCCAGGGCCGCCGCCCCGAGACTGCCGCCCGACCCGGCTACCGCGGCGCCGATTGCCGTGCCGAGCGCGGCGCCGTCGGCCAGGATGCTGCCCACGGCCACCACCCCCAGGGCGCCGAACAGGCCAGCGCCGAGGGTCCCCAGCACCGCCCGCCAGGCCCCCCGCTGGCTCGCGCCGGTGACGGCCGCGCCGGCGGCGAGCGCGGCGGCCACCACCGCCGTGCCCGGTATCGAGGCGTACGGATCGGTGGGTGGGGCGACGATGAACCAGCCGGCCGCCAGCGCCGGCGCGGCCAGCATGCCTGCGGCCACGACCCAGGTCAGCGGCCGGCGCCAATCTTCCGGATCGTCGGGCGGGACGACCTGTCCGAGTCGGACGCTGGGTGGAACGGGCGGCGATTCGCTCACCGAGCCGCCTCTAGCCGCAGGCCCAGGATGCGGGTCGCCAGGTCGCGCAGCACCAATCCCGCCGCGGCCCGCCTGGTGGCGTCCCGGTCGGTCGCGAGCGCGTGTCCGGCGAGCTGGTCCAGCACGGCCACCATGTGGGGCGTGTCGAGGTCATCGCCCAGCGCGCCGAGTGCCTCCTCGCGGAGCGCGGCCACGTCGTCGGGGAGCGGCTCCCCGGCCCGGGCATCGGGCGGAGCCGCGGCCACGGCCCGGGTCCAGCGGTCCACCGTCGCCTTTGCCGCGGCGGCCAGCACATCGGTCCAGGTCAGCTCGTTGCGGTAGTGGTGGCGGACGAGCGCCAGCCGGATGGCGTCTGCCGGCCATCGCTGCAGCAGGTCGCGGACCATCACCAGGTTGCCGGCAGATTTGCTCATCTTCGCCCCGCCATAGTGGACCATCCCGGTGTGCACCCAGTGGCCGACCACCGGCCGCTCCCCGGTGGCGCCCTCGGACTGGGAGCGCTCGAACTCGTGATGCGGGAACGCGAGGTCCCCTCCGCCGCCATGGATCTCGAATTGGGGCCCCAGGTAATGGACGCTCATCGCCGAGCACTGGATGTGCCATCCCGGACGCCCGGCTCCCCACGGCGAGGGCCAGGTCGGCTCATCGGGCTGGGACGGCTGCCAGAGGACCGGGTCCAGCGGATCGCGCTTTCCGGGCAGGTCGGGGTCGTTGCCTCGTTCGTTGGCCAGTGCCAGGCGATCGGACGACGGCAGGTGGGAGAGTGACCCAAACGCCGGATCCGCGGCGGCCGACAGGAAGAGGTACCCGTCCGCCCGATACGCGAGCTCACCGGACAGGAGACGCTCGATCAAGGCCACCATGTGGGGGACGTGCTCGGTGGCGCGGGGATACACGTCGGGTGCCCGCCAGTTGAGGTCCGCCATGTCCGCCAAGAATCGGTCCGTGTGGCGGCGGCCCATGGCCAGGTAGTCCTCACCCTGCTCGCGGGCTCGGCGCAGGGTGTCGTCGTCCACATCGGTCAGGTTCTGGACGTATCGGACGGTGTGGCCGAGGTACTCCAGGTATCGGCGCAGGACGTCGAAGGCCAGGTAGGTGAACGCGTGGCCCAGGTGCGTCG
Source organism: Candidatus Limnocylindria bacterium (assembly GCA_044866355.1). Classification (GTDB taxonomy): domain Bacteria; phylum Chloroflexota; class Limnocylindria; order QHBO01; family QHBO01; genus DASTEQ01. The sequence goes on from JBIOTW010000113.1 coordinate 46,415, forward strand.
TGTCGTACGGGGTGATGCCACACACGTACAGGCCGATGGGTCCGTCGCCGAGTGGCTCGAGCGGATGAACGGCCCCGCGACGGGTGTCGAACAGGCTCAGGCCCGGAGGGCGTCGATGGGCCACTTGCGCTGCGGCCCTAGAATCCGTGCACCATGTGGGAGGTCTTGAAGTGGCTGGGCGTGTTCGCCATCGCCCTGCTCGTCATCATCATCGGCGCGTCTTTCATCCTCGGCACGCCGAACCCGCTGGACCGGATCTTCTGAGAGGCGACTCCCGCGGCTGTCACCACAGCTGCGGCTTGGTCATCATCAGGAACCCGATCACCCCGATGAGCGCGGCCATCGCGTAAGCCAGGTAGCGCTGCCGCCGGGCGAGGCGAGCCCACGTCTCCTGGTCGAGCGCCCCCGACAGCCCCAGCAATCGGCGCAGGTTGGGTCGAGCCACGACCGCGGCCACGATCAGGTTGGCGGCATACAGCCCGACGGCCACCAGCAGCCAGGGTTGCGACAGCAGCTGGAGGCCGATGACGGCCAGCAGACCGATGCCGGTGGCGGCCACTCCCAGACCGATCCACAGCGAGGCGGGGCCCTGAAGGGTGAGGATGACGCGACCCAGGCCGCTCTGCCCGCGCGTCGCCGAGTCGCGGCGCAGCACGAACGGGGCCAGGAGGTTGGGGAGCAGGAGCAGGATGGCCAGGCTGACGTGGGCGATGATCAGCGGGACGGGGCTCATGGGCGGACCGATGCTAGCGCACCGCGGCCAGTAGACTCCGAAGCCCGATGGACTTTGTCGACGCCGCCAGGCTGCGGGAGCTGGTCCCCATGGACCGGCTGCTGGATGCGGTCGAGGCCGCCTACCGCGACGTTGCCGCTGGCCGGGACCACTCCCCGTTGCGCCAGCACCTGGAGCTGCGAAATGGTGGCCTGCTGGTGCTCATGCCGGCGGTCCGTGAGGGCGGGGCAGGGGCGGCTGTCAAGCTCATCACCTGGTTCCCCGGCAACCCGGAGCGCGGCCTGCCCACCATCCAGGGTGGGGTGACCTGGTTCGACGCGGCCACTGGCGAGCCCGCCCTGCAGCTGGACGGCCCGGCGGTGACGGCCATGCGCACCGGTGCCGCCTCGGGGGTCGGGGCTCGGCTCATGGCCCGTCCGGACGCGGCGGTAATGGGCCTCATTGGCGCCGGGGCCCAGGCCGAGTGGCAGATTCGGGCGGTCACCGCCACCCGACCCATCACCGAGGTCCGGGTTTTCTCCCGCACGCCGGCTCCCCGGGAGGCGTTCGCGGCCGCCATGGACAGTGCCCTGCCGGTGACGGTGCGGGCGGTCGATACCCCCGAGGCGGCGACCCGGGACGCCGACATCGTGTGCTGCGTGACGCCATCCATGACGCCGGTCTTCGAGGCGGAGTGGTTGGCCCCGGGCGCGCACGTGAACGCGATTGGGTCGTTCCGGATGGGGATGGTCGAGGTCCCGCCCGAGGCTTTCGGGCGCGCCGCCCTGGTGGCGGTGGATTCGCGGGCAGCCGCCGCAGCTGAGGCCGGCGACCTGGCGGCCGCGGTCGAGGCCGGGCAGCTGGGCTCCGACGATTACGTCGAGATCGGCACCCTGGCGCCCCAGTGGGCCGCTCAGCGCGACCCGTCAGCGATCACGGTCTTCAAGAGTGTCGGGCTGTCCATCCAGGACCTGGCCACGGCCGACCTGGCCGCCGCCGCGTGGCGGGGGGCCCGTCCGGGGAGCTGAGCGCTGAGCTCGGGCGGCTAGCGGCCGGCAACCGCCGGCAGCGCGACGGGCGGCCCGTTGACCCCCGGGTCCAGGCGCCCGACGAAGAGCGGGATGGCCAGCCGGACGGCCAGGTCGCGGATCGCGGGCGCCGCCAGGAGGCGGAACGTCGGAGAACCGTGGGTCGTCGCCGAACGTTTGGGCGCGGCCGTGCTGACGCGCTGGTCGCCGGCGAAGACCCGATCACTGGCCGCCGGCCGGCTGAGCCATGGGGCAGGCGGAGAGGCTTCTGTTGGCTCGGAGGCAGCCGAGGGGCTCACGGTAACTGCGACCGGATTAGGCGGGGGTGGCGGCGGGGGAGCTGACTGGCCCACGATGCCGGACTGTCCACCCCCCGGATTGCCGACCGGCGTGGGCGCCGGGATCGGGACGGGAGTGGGGACCGGGGTCGGGGCCGGTGTCGGCTGCGGCGTGTCGGTGGGCGGCGGATTGGTGAACTCAGGCGTCGGGGCCGGTGTGGGGACTGGAGTCGGCGGCGGCGTGGGCGCCGGGGTGGGCGTCGGACTCGGCGCCGGCGCATCGGTCACGGTCCAGTTCGGGTAGTAGTAGGTCAGCAGGATCTGGGCCGCGTTCAGGCCGGCCAGCCCGCAGGCCTGGGTGCCCCACTGGTACATCCGCCAGCCGTTCGCGTTGGCGCCGCACGCCTCGTTCGCCGATCCGGCGTTGTAGTAGGTGGGGTAGATGCTCCCGTTCTTCAAGACACGCGTGGCCCACGTGGCGTCGATGGCGGCCGCGGCACTTGCCCATGTCGCTTGGGCGGGGTTGTAGACCTGGTCGCGCGTGTCGTCGTACACGTCGAAGCACGCGCCCTCGGCGTTGGTCAGCCCGCGCCAATGCAGGACGTGGTACCAGGCATACATCTTCACCGCCACCCCGCCGGAGCGGAGCGACTCGGCGGTCCATGACCCGATCCACTCGCGACTCAGGACGTTCTTGGCGTAGGCCTTGAAATCCACCGTCTCCACCACGCCGGTGGCAGCCCGAAACACGCGAATGGTTGGCGGCGGGGTCGACTCGCTGGTCCAGCCGCTGCACGAGGACGCGGAGGCTGGTGCGACGGCCCCCGGGAACCCGCTGCCCACCAGGGCTGCGGCAATCAGCATCGACGCCGCCACGGCACGGCGCGGCATCGCTCCCGACCGTATCGGCCGGTCGCGCCGGGGTCAGCCGGGTCGATGGTCCCGTTCGCGGCCAGCCCGCGAGTACCGCTCGGGTCAGGCCCAGCGATGGACCCGGCCGGGGATCGACTCGAAGCCGAGCTCGGCGCACAGCGCCTCGAACGGCGCTCGCGGGACGCCGGTCCACGCCAGGTCATCCACGTCGCCGGGCGCGTCCGCGTCCAGGCCCAGGGTCGCCAGACGCCGGTAGAGGTATGCCTCGTCGCGGTGCTGGCGCAGGGTGGCGGCGAGCTTGCCGGCGCCCCGGACGTCGACTCCCCAGGTCAGCGGGTCGTCGGGGATCGCCTCGAGGTGCTCCCAGCGGGCAAGGACCGCGGCCGCGCTCTTCGAGCCCCAGCCGGGGAGGCCCGGGTAGCCGTCGGAGCTGTCGCCGACCAGGGCCAGGTAGTCCGGCATGCTCGTCGGGCGCACGCCGAATTTCGTGATGACGCCCGCCTCGTCATACGTCACGCTGCGCATCCGGTCCCGGAGCACGATCCGATCGCCGCGGACGCACTGGGCCAGGTCCTTGTCGACGCTGCAGATGACGACCTGTTCGACCCGCGGGTCCGCGGCGACCCGGGCGGTGACCGTGGCCAGCCCGTCGTCGGCCTCGTCCGCCACCATCGGCCAGCAGGTCATGCCAAGGGCCCGGATGGCCCGCTCGACGTCGCGGAACTGGGCCAGGATGTCGTCCGGCAGCCCGGCGCTGGACTTGTAGCCGGGGAACACGTCGTTTCGCCAGCTCTCGATGACGTAGTCGGTCGCCGCGCCGACGTGGGTGACGTCCGGCTCGCGGAGCAGGCTCAGCATCGAGTCGATGACCCCGCGAACCGCGTTCACCGGCCGCCCATCCGGCCCGCGCTCCGCCGGCCGCGAGTGGTACGCCCGGAACAGCTCGAAGGTGGCGTCGACCAGGTGAACGTGCACGGCGCTCAGGTGGCTCAGACCGCGAGGGGCTCTCGGTACTCCCCGAAGACGCCGCGTAGGACGCCGCACATCTCCCCGATCGTGGCGTAGGCCTGGACCGCCTCCACGATCGCCGGCATCAGGTTGACCGCCGGCCGGGCCGCCTCTTCCCGGAGTCGGGTCATGGCCCGGGCGTGGGTGTCCGCGTCGCGCTCGGCGCGCACCCGAGCCAGCCGGTCGAGGTGCCGCCGCTCCATGTCGGGCGTGATCTCGAGCAGGGGTATGGCCAGCACCTCGTCGCGATCGACGTAGCGGGTGACCCCCACGATCTGGTGCTCCCCGGTGTCCAGGGCACGGCTCTGGACATAGGCAGCGTCGGCGATCTCGGCCTGCGGGAACCCGGCCTCCACGGCCCGCAGCATGCCGCCCATGTCGTCGATGCGCCGGATGTAGTCCAGGGCCGCCGCTTCGGTCTGGTTGGTCAGCGCCTCCACGAAATACGACCCTCCCAGCGGGTCGACCGTGTTCGCGACTCCGGACTCCTCGGCCAGGATCTGCTGCTGGCGCAGGGCGAGCAGGGCGGCCGCTTCCGAGGGAACCGCCCACGCCTCGTCGTGCGCATCGGTATGGAGGGACTGGGTGCCGCCCAGGATCGCGGCCAGGGCCTGGACCGCGACGCGGGTCAGGTTGTTGAGCGGCTGCTGGGCGGTCAGCGACACCCCCGCGGTCTGGGTGTGGAACCGCATCCAGGTCGAGCGCTGGTTCTCGGCGCCGAAGCGCTCAGTGCACAGCCGATACCACATCCGCCGCGCGGCCCGGAACTTGGCAACCTCCTCGAAGAAGTCGTTGTGGCTGTTGAAGAAGAACGACAGGCGGGGTGCAAAGTCGTCGAAGCGCAGGCCCCGGGAGAGGGCGTCCTCGACGTAGGCGATCCCGTCCGCGATCGTGAACGCCAGCTCCTGGACGGCCGTGGAGCCGGCCTCCCGGATGTGGTAGCCGCTGATGCTGATCGTGTTCCAGCGCGGCATCTCGCGGGTGCCGAACTCGACCGTGTCGGTGACGAGCCGCAGCGAGGGGACGGGCGGGAAGATGTACTCCTTCTGGGCGATGAACTCCTTGAGGATGTCGTTCTGAAGCGTGCCGGTCAGCTCGGCGCGCGGCACGCCGGCCTTCTCGGCGGCCACGAAGTACATGGCCCAGATCATGGCCGCGGGCGAGTTGATGGTCATCGAGGTGCTGATCTCGCCGATGGGCAGGCCTTCCAGCAGGATCTCCATGTCCGCCAGGCTGCTGACCGCCACCCCGCAGGTCCCGAACTCGCCGGCGGCGTGCGGGTCGTCGTGGTCGTACCCATACAGGGTCGGCATGTCGTAGGCGATCGACAGGCCCGTCCCGCCCTCGGCGATGAGGCGACGGAATCGGGCATTCGTGTCCTCCGCCGCGCCGAAGCCGGCGAACATGCGCATCGTCCACAGCCGGCCGCGGTGCCCCGTCGCGTGAATGCCACGCGTAAAGGGTGGCGCTCCGGGCTCGCCCAGCTCTCGCTCAGGATTCCAGCCGGCTAGGTCGTCCGGGGTGTAGAGGCGCTTGATCTCGACCCCGGACTGGGTCGTGAACCGAGGTTTTCGCTCGGTCACGCGGTCACCGCCGTAGGGTTCGGGCTGATCGTGCTGAGTGGCCACCCTCCCCTAAGGGTATAGGCCGCGCAGCGTGGTTGCCGCGGCGGTGCGCCCGATGGCCACCATCAAGGCGGCCGTGCGCAGGTCCGCGTGATGTTGCTCGGCGGCGGCCATCACCGCCGCCGCGGCGTCGTCCATGATGCGGTCCAGCTCCGCCGCGACCTCGGCATCGGTCCAGAAGAAGGACTGGAGGTCCTGAACCCACTCGAAGTAGCCGACCACGAAGCCGCCGGCGGTGCCCAGGATGTCGGGGATGACGGTGACCCCGTTATCGCGCAGGATTCGATCCGCCTCGGGCGTGGTAGGGCCGTTGGCTGCCTCGGCCACGATCCGGGCCCGGATGGCGGGGGCGTTGTCGCGGGTGATCTGGTGCTGGAGCCCGGCGCTGATGAAGATGTCGCACGGCTCGCCGAAGACCTCGCTGCGATCCAGCGCCTCGGTGCCGCGGAGATCGGCGATCGTATCCCGCTCGGAGATGTGGGCCACCGCCGGCGCGATGGCGATGCCATTCGGATCGCGGACGGCGTTTCGGTCGTCGGCGATGGCCACCACCCGGGCCCCGGCCGCAACCAGCATCTCGGCCAGGAGGGTGCCCACCCGACCGAATCCCTGGACCACGACCCGCGCGCCGTCGAGGCCCATTCCCTGCGCGCCCGCCACGGCCAGGATGGCCCGCATCGCACCGCGGCTGGCAGCCTCGCGCTGACCGCGCGAGCCGCCGATGGACGGCGGCTTGCCGGTGACGACGCCCCGGATGGTGTAGCCCCGATGCATCGAGAAGGTGTCCATCATCCAGGCCATCGTCTGCTGGTCGGTGTTGACGTCGGGCATGGGGATGTCCTGGGTGGGGCCGATGAGGGGGCTGATCTCGGTCGTGTAGCGGCGGGTCAGGCCCTCGCGCTCGTGAGCGGAGAGCCGCTTGGGGTTGATCACGACCCCGCCGAAGGCGCCGCCGTACGGGATCTCGACCAGGGCCGCCTTCCACGTGTTCCACATCGCGTTGGCGCGCACCACGTCCAGCGTCAGGTCCGCGGTGTAGCGCACCCCGCCGGTTGAGGGCCCGCGGTTGATGTTGTGGTGGACCCGCCAGCCGGTGACGGCCTCCACGCGGCCGTCGTCGAACCGGACGGGAAAGTGGACCTCCAGCTCGCGCTTGGGGACCCGCAGGACGCGGTGCATGCCCTCGTCCAAGCCCAGCCGCTCGGCGACCGCATCCAGCTCAGCCTGGGCGCCGGCCCACAGGGTCGAGCCGTTCTCGGCGGCGCGATCGGCTGAGGGTTCCGGGGGCCGCTCGGCGCTCATTGGCGGAAAGGCTGGAGGACCGGCGTGG
>JBIOTW010000114.1:0-2346 GCA_044866355.1 Candidatus Limnocylindria bacterium
GATGGTCCCCGGGTCGGCCATCATGTAGGTGAGCAGCTCGCGGAAGACCTGGTCCTTGAGGCTGTCCACCTCGTCGTCCCGCCGCAGCACGTCCCGGGCCAGCCCAGGGTCCTTCTTGACGAAGGCGTCGAGGGCGTCCCGGGTCATCTGCTGGGCCAGCTCCGCCATGCGCGGGATGTCGATGAGCGGCTTCAAGGGCGGCTGGGGGAGCAGCTTGATCACGTTCTCCGCGACGTTCACCGCCTGGTCGCCGATCCGCTCCAGGTCCGCGTTGATCTTCATGGCCGCGGTGATGAGCCGCAGGTCCGAGGCCATCGGCTGCTGCAGCGCGAGCAGGCGCAGGCACCGCTCGTCGATCTCGATCTGCAGGTCGTTCACTTCCTGGTCGGAGGCGATGATGCGTTCCGCGACGTCCGGTCGCCGCTCGATGAGCGCGTTGGTCGCGTCGTGGACCCGCTCCTCGACGAGCGCCCCCATGTTGAGGAGCCGGTTCTTCAGGGCCTGCAGCTCCTCCTCGAAGTGGTGCCGCTCGAAGTGGCGGCGCTCCTCCGTCGGACGACGTTCTTCCATCGTGACCTCTCTAACCGAACCGGCCCGTGATGTAGTCCTCGGTCAGCTTCTCCCGCGGGTTCGTGAACATGGCCGACGTGGGGTCGTATTCGACGAGGCGGCCCAGCCAGAAGAAGGCCGTCCTGTCGGACACGCGGGCCGCCTGCTGGAGGTTGTGGGTGACGATGACGATCGTGTAGTGCTCCTTCAGGCCGTACATCAGCTCCTCGATCTTGACGGTGGCAATGGGGTCGAGCGCCGAGCACGGCTCGTCCATGAGCACGATCTCCGGCTCCACCGCGATCGCGCGCGCGATGCACAGCCGCTGCTGCTGGCCCCCCGACAGGCTGAGGCCGCTCTCGTCGAGGCGGTCCTTGACCTCGTCCCACAGCGCCGCCGCGCGGAGGCTGCGCTCGGCCGCCTGGTCCAGCGTGGGTTTGTCCCTCACCCCGGCGATGCGCAACCCGTAGACGACGTTCTCGTAGACGGACTTCGGGAACGGGTTCGACTTCTGGAAGACCATCCCGATCCGGCGGCGCACCTCGATGACGTCGGCCTTGGGGGCGTAGATGTCCTGGCCCTTGACCCGGATCGACCCCGTGATCGTCGTGTTGTCGATGAGGTCGTTCATCCGGTTCAGGCAGCGGATCAGCGTCGACTTGCCGCAGCCGGAGGGCCCGATGAAGGCGGTGACCATCTTCTCACCGATGTCCATCGAGATGTCGTGGAGCACGTGGTTGTCGCCGTAGCTCAGGTTGACGTTGCGCAGCTCGATCGCGACCTTCCCGGTGCCGGCGCTGGGATCGCTCGGACGCACCTCCGTCCTGATCCGCAGCCCCGGGTCGTGTTCCACCGTTTCTACCTCTGCCATGTCTTCCCTCAAAAGGCCGACGTCCGGTACTTCCTCCGCAGCCGGTTGCGCACGAGGATCGCCGTGAGGTTGAGCAGCACCACGATGGCCAGGAGCAGGATGGTCGTGGTGTAGACCATGGGCTTGGCGGCCTCGACGTTCGGGCTCTGGAAGCCCACGTCGTAGATGTGGAAGCCCAGATGCATGAATTTACGGTCCAGGTGCACGAACGGGAAAAAGCCGTCGAGGGGCAGATCGGGCGCCAGCTTGACCACCCCCGTGATCATGAGGGGCGCCACCTCGCCCGCCCCCCGGGCCATGGCCAGGATGAGACCGGTGAGGATGCCGGGCGCGGCCGCGGGCAGCACCACCCGCTGGATCGTCTGCCACTTGCTCGCCCCCGCGGCCAGCGAGGCCTCCCGCATCGATCGCGGCACCGCCGACAACGCTTCCTCCGCGGCCACGATCACCACCGGCACCGTGAGCAGGGCCAGCGTGAGCGAAGCCCACAGGATCCCGCCCGTGCCGAAGGTCGGCGTCGGAAGGGCCTCCGGGTAGAACGCGCGGTCGATGGAGCCCCCGATCACGTAGACGCAGAACCCCAGACCGAACACGCCGAACACTATCGACGGCACGCCCGCCAGATTGTTGACGGCGATGCGGACCATGCGCACCAGGAGCCCCTGCCGGGCATACTCGCGCAGGTAGAGGGCGGCCAGCACTCCGAACGGCACCGCCACCATGCTCATGATCATCACCATCATCACGGTGCCGAAGATGGCCGGGAAGATCCCGCCCTCGGTGTTCGACTCGCGCGGGTAGCCGCTCACGAACTCCCACAGCCGGCCCGCATAGACCTGGGCGCGGCCCCAGGTGGTGAGCCGATTGGGCCGGAAGGCGCGGAAGACATCGAGCGTGCGGAGCTCCTTCTCCTGGCCGTCGGCGGC